>DASQTN010000434.1:0-5164 GCA_035641895.1 Chryseolinea sp.
ATTCAGGCTTATTGAAATATTAATTAACAACGGAGATCTTCCACGTATATTTTATATTCTTGGGATGAATAGGTGTAGCCGGGTAGTTCTGGCCACGTCTCTGACGAGACGATTGTTAATTATTAAATAATACTAACTTCCTGTCCCTGTTTCCCGCTTGTCTGTGCATCAATAACTTTCCATTTTTTGTTCTTTTCAAAAGATTAGACATGTTACCTTCAAACCTTCCTCCATTAATAGAATCGCCCCAGCCGCCTTTATACTGACCGGCTACAAAAACATAATCCCCAAGATCATATATTCTATTATAATAGTGCTTTACAATATAGGACATATCTGGTGTATAAGTTTTGAGCATTTTCGGCCTGATGTTCTCCATTCCCACCCGAATCGAATCAAAATTTGACAGAAGGATTGCATCCTTTGTAAATCCCTCAGCTCTCGCATTTCCATCACTATTCGCTACGGCTTTTAATACGACTGCGTCAAATTCTTCGATTTCAGCAATCAATTTCTTATTCACATTATCTATTGCTGTGAAGTTAGTTTCCTCAACCTGAACATCCGCATACGGCACAACTTCAGGCTCAATATATGTATCAGCTCCAAACGTCTCTGATACAATAGTCAATTTTCCATCGTTGTCACTTTTCCATAAGACCATATAATTTCCTTTGTATTCACCTTGTAGATTTTTAACAGATGAATAATGGAAACTAAAAGTGCCTAATTCGAGCAAATGATCAGAATATACCTCCACTGTCAATATTTTTTTCTGGAATGCCTTAACATCACCTGCCGTAAACCAGTCCATAAAAAATTTTTTCAACGCTTTACTTTCAAAAATAGCAGGCTTATACTCAGGGAAAAAAGTAAACTGAATGGCGTATAAACTGGTCAAAGCATTAACATCTTCGGTTAAGTATAACTGCCCTATTCTACTGTTTATTGATTCCAGTTCTATTCGGGAATCATCCAAATTCTTAGTTATACTTTGGCTTTTTAAATCAATATTTAAACTTGCTAACGCGATAATTAATACTGCTCCGAACATTTTCATTTTTCTTAACTATATATCTGTTTCAAGATTGAGTTTTCATTGTGCGCGGTAAAATTGAGTTGTGTACTTGCACTTACCCAAAAGTACCAGCCCTTTAATAAGGAAGAAATTAGATTGACTAACGGAGGCTAACGGTGTATCAAATACTAGGTTTTATTGACGAAAGGAAAGTGCGGGTGGTGCCGGATATGGCTACTAAAAAATTTATATTGCACATACACGTTTTGTGCCCAGGGCGTCTACCATACGTTGTGTCAACTAAGGATCTCGTTATGGCGGATTTGAAATTTATTTGTTTCATCTCCCAATTTTGTCCAATTATAATACTTGCCAAACGGCAGAGTATTAGTTCTTTTTCATTGACACAGCTAAACCACTTTTCAGCGAAGGTACAGGTCTTTGAAAAACCTAAATCTTTGTCCCGGAACGATCATTCTCCAGATCTCCTTCTTAGCAATTAGCCCCTTGTCCACTAGTCTTTTTCCATCAATGTAGGTTCTATAAATAAGCATGTAGAAGCAGAATGAGTATACAAACCAAGGCGAACTAATGGTGTTTGTCAGTTTTAAGAGGAATATGAGTGCGAGGGGAACGATCACCACAAAGTAGTATACTGTTATATTTTCATATTTATTTCGGTTTTCTTCGCATGAGTTCCAACGATATGTGGCTGTTCTCTGCCGTCAAAAATCGCGAGCTCTTCGTCAAAGTCAGCCGAAAATAGTTAGATTTTACAGATTCAACGTCTGGTCAGAATCGGCTAACTTCGACACAAGTCTTTGTAAATGGCTCACCCGGTTGAAAATGAAATGGTCAAACATTAATATTTTTCGTCAACAAAGGCCGTCCAACCTTTTTCAAAGTCAGATTCACTTATGCCTAAAACAGTATTAATGTCAACGTAGGATGTAATTAAAATAGGTAATTTGTCTTTGCCCCATTTCTCAACTATATATTCGATAATGGTGTAACCAACACTGTAAATTTGATTGCTATTGTTCAATTCTTTCAGAGTAATATTTTTTCTCATTCCATACCTCACACTCATACCATTTACCATGCCTGCTTCGTAGTCACAGATCGCTTCCCAAAACCATTGGGGATATTCTTTGATAAATTTCTCCTCGAACATTTTGTCAAAATCTCCGTCATGCACATTTCCCCATTCCCTTTGTGCTTCCTTTATGAGAATGTTCAGTTGAACACAATGAGTAAATTCGTGAATCGCTGTCTTTATTGGGTCGTTGGGAAATACACTATTAAACCAGTTTGTCCAGATGAAATGAAATTCGTTAGGACCTCTACTTGTCCCATTTGCGGTGCTGTTTAAGAGCGCTGTTCCCTTGTTAAAGTCAATTTGTGTCGGATGAACGAATACTCGAATTGTATCGTGGTCTGGGTCATTTAAATTGGTTCTAATCCTATCGTAATTTTCCTCCAGATTGTCCGCTACGTTTTGTGCCTCCTCTTGATAGATTCCATGATAGGAAATAACAAAGTGGTCTGTTCTTAATACTGCTAAGTTGCCGACGACTGAAATACTTCGGAATATTTTTACTCCGAAATAGACTATAATCAGTCCGCCTACCAACAGAACGATAATCTTTATTTTGTTCATCAGTCCGCTGCTATTGCAATCATGGATTGTTCCTTGTTCTCAATCTTTCTAAAATTTACAAATGCTGCACACTCAAGAAGTGCTGAATGAATGTCTGGGCACCTTTGTTTCAATTTCTTACTGTTTGTCAATTCAATTACTAAAGTGTCGTTTTTGGTTATCCAAACCCTTGTCATTCCTGAGTCCTTGTCGTCGATGTAGGTCATGCAGTCAATCCAAGCGTTCATGTTTTTACCGTAGAAGTCAGGGAAACCAAATACCTTTTTGAACAAGTCGTGAAACGTCTCCCAATCTGTTATGAGCTGAGCGTTAATTCTTACTGTCTTCGTCATTTTGTTTATTAGTCAAACCAGTGGCCGTTTATTCTTTTTAAAAAGTCATGAGTTATTGGATAGCCAGAACTTGCCCGATCGTAAAATCTATTCCACAATAAGGGCAAATCGCAGTGAAGCCCACCGTCATCGACACATTCTATAATTTCTTTGGGAGAAAAGGTCGTCATTTATTCCTAATTGAATTTATGTGCGTCAATTATGTCTTTTCATTAGATACCCAATATTTTTTTGAGCGCATGGCCTACAACGCTCATGTATGAGCGGTTTAAATTTACCTTGGCGTTAAAAGTAATAAAAATTTAAATGGACCATACATATTGTTGGCTGCTGTACGCATCCACCATTAAGGTTCAATTCTCCTTAGTCCCTTATTAACATTAGCAAAAAAAAGTCCCGTACCAAATATTAAGAAGGCAATTCCAATTAAAGATGTCGTGCTTATCAATGAGCTTCGGAACTGAAACTCTCTGTTGAACTGCGAAATGTCGTATTTGGATAAGTCAGATGAAATGTAAATGTCGGAAGGGCCCGAATTAAGGTAAGTCGAAGCAAATGTCACTTTACTGTTTAAGCAGATAATAAACACGAAAGCTAAAATTGAGGTAGCAAAGTGAAACTTTACATACGTGCTTTGAAACCTAATTCTTGTGAAATGAGGCAATGTTGTATAGATTAAAATGAAGATTGACCAATACACTAAATTGTACATACCAAGTTTCAGTAAAATGTCAATATTTGTGTAACTCTCTACATTTGTCACTAACTCTGGGTTGGTCTGTCCTGGAGTGTAAATAGTCCATTGCCCACCGAGTAGATTATAGGTCGGAATAAATTTATATAGAAGTAATGTCAGAGTTGTAGTTGTCAGCAACCCAATTATGAAAAGTCTGTAAGGTCTGTCCGTTTTGTCGGTTGCTACCATATTTTGTCGGTTGTTGTCGTTGGGTTAAAGAATGTCGGAGCGCATTGCAGCCAACGGTTGGCTATAAAACGTGTGCGTTAAAAATCTGATTCATTATCCTACATTACTGACCAAAGTTACTTGTACACTTTTAAGTACCTGCACTACAGCACATGTTTTATAGCCGTTGTTGGCTGCAGTAGTTCTAATGGGCTTGGCGAAATTGCTATTTTATATTGTAAAACCTCGCCGCGTTATTATAAAAGATGTCCTGTTTTTGTTCTTCTGTCAAGAATGGAGCATTCTCAACGTTTTGAATGGCAAGTGGAATAGCATCTGGCCACGCCATTTGATCGGAACCAAACATGATACGTTTTCCAAAGCCTGATTCCATAAATGACTTAAGGTAATTGTAAAATTCAGAAGCAGGCCTGTTCCAATCGAGTACACCGATGTCCGCATATACCTGCGGATAGATATGCATTATTGCCTTGGTTTCCTGCAACCATGGAAAGCCCATGTGCATTAGCTGAATTTTTAGTTTGGGGTGCCTTATTAAAACCTCTTCAATTAATTGTGGGTTGCCCAAGTGGGTTCTGAACTTGGGACAACAGTTATATGGTGTATTAGGTGGCGCAAGTCCTGTGTGAAGGGCAACAGGAATACCGAATCTTTCACAAATGGCAAGGTAAGGTTCGAATTCAGGATCGGCCAAGGTTTTTCCTTCATACTGAAGAGCAAGCTCTCCAAAAACACTAAGCTTTTTTTCGCGGATGTACCGGACAAAAGTACTGGTGTCGGGCAATGAATTATTCCCTTTGAAAGGATAATCAAAACCAGGTATTACCCTTTCCGGATCTGCCATTTGATATTTCCCGACTGTCGTTACATTGCCGGATGCGATGACCTTTACCACATTATTATCCTTAAGTGCGGTCAGCATGATATCCATCATCTCTTTATCATTCTTCCATTCAGGTATTTTTCCTGTTCTCGGGTTAGGAGGTGGCGGGTTGGGATAGTCTGTAAGCAACCGTGCATGAAAGTGCACGTCAATGATTTTTCTTGGCGGTGCTTGCTTTTTATCGGCAGCAAAAAGAAATGTACTGCCGATGATGATGCATAAAATACGCATAAACAAGTTTTGAAAGATGGAAACCTAGTTCACCCTCGTCTATTGCAGTCAACGCTTGTGCATAAGAAGTGGCGGGCATTCGAAGCGCGTCACTGTCGCACGACACCAAATGTAT
>DASQTN010000435.1:0-3837 GCA_035641895.1 Chryseolinea sp.
GGAATCGTATGATAAAAATATCAGCGGCGATTTGGTTTATAGCGGCAAGTACAAAGTAACGGACGGGATACCCGAAGCCGAAATAAATGTTGGCAAGCTGGTCTTGTCGCCCACTCGAACTTACGCACCGATTATCATTGAAGTGCTAAAGCATTTCCGCTCACAAATTCACGGCATGGTGCACTGTAGCGGGGGAGCTCAAACGAAAGTGTTGCACTTCGTGGAAAATGTTCACATCATTAAAGACAATCTCTTTGATACACCACTGCTCTTCAAACTGATTCAGCAGGAAAGTGGGACGGACTGGAAAGAGATGTACAAGGTCTTTAATATGGGACATCGTATGGAACTTTACCTGGATGAAATCCATGCCCAGGAGGTCATCGATATTTCCAAAAGTTTTAATGTAGATGCGAAGATAGTGGGTAGAGTAGAAGCTGTGAAGACGAAACAGCTGTCAATAAAAAGCCCCTTTGGAAATTTTATTTATTCGTAATCTCTAAGCTAGGTTAAACGTTACTGGCAACGCTCTTTTCGTTCGGACAGGTACTCCACGCAATTTTCCCGGAATCCATTTTGGCCCGTTTTTTATAAGGCGTATAGCCTCTTTACTAAGTGATTTGTGCGGGCTTTTTAAGACCTTAATATTCTGGGATGAGATCCTGCCATCCTTTTCAACGACAAATTCAACAATAACTTTTGCGGTTGTCTTTGACGCTCTAGCTTCTTTAGGATACTGGAGATTTCTTAATAAATAATCGTAAAACGCATCGAATCCACCCACCGGCACCGCGGCGCTATCGGGAAATAAAAATATCTCATCGCTTAGACTTAATGAAGTGGTATCTGTTGGCTTCGGAATGTCAGACTTCTCTTGACCGGCAACGTCGATGAGGAAAAGTGAAAAAAAATAAACGAAGTAATTTCTCATAACTAACAGGTCCCATTGAGGACCTTCATTAATGAACTTACGCGATGAAGGTAACCCAGTGATCCTTAAAGATGAGTTCCCATTTTTCAGGGAGCTCTGTATTTCTACCTTAACAATTCGCGTGAAATAACCATTTTTTGGATCTCCGTTGTCCCCTCGTAGATTTGCGTGATCTTTGCATCCCGCATCATTCGTTCAACATGAAATTCCTTTACGTATCCATACCCGCCATGAATCTGTACCGCCTCCGTTGTAACCTCCTGCGCTATTTGTGAAGCAAACAGTTTGGCCATTGCCGCCGCTTTCACAAAATCTTTATTTTGATCTTTCAACCATGCGGCCTGATGAACCAATAAACGAGCTGCATCAATTTTTGTAGCCATTTCTGCTAATTTGAATTGAATGGCCTGATGCTCCGATAAATTTTTCCCGAACGCCTTTCTCTCCTTAGAATATTTAAGCGCCAGCTCATAAGACCCTGATGCTATTCCCAGTGCCTGCGATGCGATTCCAATCCGTCCGCCATTCAGCGTACTCATAGCGAAGCTGAAGCCAAAACCCTCCTCGCCAATGCGATTCGCCTTGGGGACTTTCACATCTGTGAACATTAACGAATGCGTGTCCGATCCTCGAATACCCATCTTGTCTTCTTTTTTTCCGACGATAAAACCAGGCATTCCCTTTTCTAAAATGAGAGCATTTATTCCCTTGTGACGTTTGACGGCATCGGTTTGTGCTATGACGATATAAACATTAGCGGAATTGCCATTTGTAATCCAATTCTTCGTTCCGTTCAGCAGGTAATAATCACCTTTGTCTTCAGCAGTTGTCCGCTGGCTCGTGGCATCCGACCCCGCCTCCGGCTCTGATAAGCAAAATGCACCGATACCTTTTTGCGCTAACGGTTTTAAATATTTTTCTTTCTGATCTTCATTGCCATATTTTTCCAATCCCCAACACACGAGCGAGTTGTTCACTGACATACAAACGGAAACCGAAGCATCTACTTTGGATATTTCTTCCATAGCCAGCACATAGGAAATTGTGTCCATTCCGCCGCCGTTGTATTTGGGATCAACCATCATTCCCATAAAGCCAAGTTCTGCCATTTTTTTTATCTGGTCAGTGGGAAATTTTTGATGGGTATCACGATCAATGACTCCGGGAAGTAATTCGCTTTGCGCGAAATCCCTTGCCGCATGTTGAACAGCTAAATGTTCTTCCGTTAGTTGGAAATTCATCGGTATAGTCCTGAGGTTAAAACAATAAAAGGCCTGAGCTACAAACTCAGGCCTTCTAAATTAAGGATTTATTTATTTCAATACTTGCAATGATTACTCATCCCGTGATCCGAGAAACAACATCACGTAGTAGAATAAGGTAGTCAGGGCACCGATCGCAGCTACAACATAAGTCATTGCCGCCCATTTAAGCGCATCTTTTGCCATCCCATATTCATTGTTGTTAACAATGCCGCGCGATTGTACCCAAGCTAATGCTCTTTTGCTTGCATCAAACTCGACAGGCAACGTAATCAGGGCAAATAAAGCAAACACGCCGTAACAGCCTATGATGACCAGTAATGCCATCTGCCAGGGTATGAGTTGCGATGCGAAAAATGCACCGAACATCATCATCATGAAAAGAAAGTTTATGACTTTCGCGCTGACGTTTTGAATCGGAACCAATGCCGACCGCAGTTCAAGCATACTATAAGCTTTAGCGTGTTGCACCGCATGACCGCATTCGTGAGCAGCAACTGCCGTAGCTGCCGCGTTCCGTCCATGATATACGCCTTCACTTAAATTTACCGTTTTCGTTGCTGGATTATAGTGATCGCTCAATTCTCCCTGCACACTTGTGACTTGCACATCGTGAATGCCGTTATCCGCAAGCATAAGGCGAGCCACGTCTGCCCCAGTCAAGTCGCGGGTTAAGTGAACCTCCGAATATTTTCGGAATTTGCTCTTAAGTCTGGCACTTACGATCCAGCCAATTGCCATAAAAAAAAGACCAATAATTAATGCTCCCATAGTTGTTCAATACTTTTTGTGAATATCCTAATAATCAAGCTTTGCGCCAAATCACATTTACTGCCAAAAAGGCACTTAATAAACGATTACAAAGTCAAATCAGTTCAACCATTTTAAAAAACCGATTACGCCAAAATTCAACCAATTACCGTCAAAGTTTTACAGCGATCATGACCAAAAAATTGATACCAGCCTGGGGATAAAAGTAGGGCAAGCCATCGTAGCTGTACCCGTTCGAGGAATATTCCACATCCAGAACGTTGTTGATCAAAGCGCTTAGTTCAATCGCGCGTAATCCTTTCGGCGAAAGCTGATAAGAAAACCGCAAGTCGTTTATCAGGTAGTCGTCTAACACGGTATTTTCATTTTGGGTGTTATCGAGATATTGTTTGCCCACGTACTTGCTCAGCAAGGTGGCTTCAAAATTCTCGAACGCTTTCCAGGTAAATTGACTTCCCGCAATCCAGGATGGAGATAAGATAATTGTCGTATTGCGGCTGGTTGCATTATTATTTTCATCGAAAACCGCGTAGTTCCTATTCTTGTTTATGCTTCCTGTTACGTTGGCGTTTAATGTAACCTTTTTGGACAGATTTATTAATCCGGAAAGTTCAATTCCTGTTCGATAGCTGCTGCCAACATTTGCGCGAATAGGCGCCCCAACATCGTTAATGGCCCCCGTTAAAACGAGTTGGTCTACATAATTCATCAAATAGTAATTTGCCTCAATAGCATATTTTGTAGTCGTCTTTCGCAATCCCAATTCGAGGTTGTTGAGCCGCTCGCTTTTTGGTTTTTGAGTGCCGTCGAGGTAATCGGTGCGATTCGGTTCCCGGTTTGCAATGGCATAAGATCCATAGATCACACTATTTT
>DASQTN010000436.1:0-3120 GCA_035641895.1 Chryseolinea sp.
ATTGGCGACTTATTTGACTTTTAACGTAATGCAAATATAAACCATTGCTATAATTGCAAGCGCTAAAGGGTCTAATCTCGATGACTACTCTTGCTCTTCTTTCGCATTTTATTTTCCTGCTCGATCCGTTCGCGAACACCGATCTTGGCCTGAAACAATAATAATGCGCACGTTTATTCTGGTGAACTTTCTGTGTTCATGAGCTTATCCCACCAGGTAAAGGTGAGTCCAAAGTTTTTGCGAAAATCTCGATGGTGCCGATCATGATGGGCTGCTCCGATGACATGCTTTCTAATTCGAGCTGAATAAATTTCAAAGCCACCGTGATTGATAACGGCACATAATGTGAGTAGTGCAAAAACAAATCCTAACATGGATAAATGGATCGGGATAATAATAATGATCAATGGAAAAAATAAGAACTGAAGAAAGGCTTCAAGCGGATGAAATGAAAAGGCAGTAAAGACAGTTGGTTTTGAACTTTCATGGTGTACTTTATGAACAATTTTAAATATCGGCGGTGTATGCATCCACCGGTGAAGCCAATAATAGTAGCTCTCATACAAACTTAGAACAAGTATAGGGCTTAAAACAAAATACATCACCGAATACTCGTCGACCTGCGTGTAAATCGCCGTTAAATTATACTGGTACAGGAATAAGGAAACTGCGCACAACGCAGTAAAGACTATAGACGATAAAAAAGCCCATTTTATCTCACGCTTTATTTGATGAGAATTTTCCTTAAATGAATTCCTTAACGTTCGTGCGATTAAGTTCAGAACAACTTTATACATTATTGCAACAACTAAGTACCGTGCAAAAATCACGGCTACAAGCGAAACAATAAACATTGCCACCAGCAGAGGATTATTCCAGAATTCTGCTTTGAGAAAATAAAACATTTAATTCGGTGTTTGTGTTTTGCCAGCGAAAGCCATACCAATCCGTGATAATATTTCAACTAGAATTATTGGAGCTTGCATTATTTCACCGTGGAAATAATTTCACAGAATTGAGCGTTCCTGCCCCTTCACCGCTTTGTATAAAAAACAAATGTATTTTAAAATGGAGTGCTTATAGATGGCGCTATCAAAGGTTGAGTGATGAACTGTTAAAAAAGAAAAAATAGCTGCACCTGGCAACCGGCTTTAAATTACATCATCTTGAGTCTATTTGGCCGGCCTCCGTGTTACTTCAATCTATCGTTGCAAAAAATAAGTGCTGGATTTACACCAGGTGATTCTAAAATCATTTTTTTTTGGCGGAGTCGTCTTGAGAGGCTGGCCGCTTAAAAGGTTCTAAGAAAATATGTTCAAAAATAAAGAGCGGATCAATAACGCTATGCAAATGAGGCTTGACGCGAAATTGACACGGGAGAATACCGTGCTATCAAATCAAGATATGAACAGGCCAATACAATTTTATCGAAAGAACGAGCATTCTTGGATATAGATAAAATTGCTTACGCATCGAACCGCAACAGAGGCTTTAATTTTTTTAGACATGTCGACAAGTTTTATATTGAAGCTACTGTCGAGATTGAACAGAAGCGAGTTGGTCGATTTCCCTAAAAAATTAATTTTTGGAAACAACCGAGTTCAAACGTTTTATCTCAACGTTCCTCAATGCATCAATTCTGGCTCCGTCGCCCGATCTTTGCTCATGTCGTGCTCCAGCTGCTCAAGCGCAATACCTTTTGTTTCAATAAAGAAAAACAAAACAACAAAGAACTGGACCACCATCATGACGGCGCCGAACAAAAATGGTATAGCAAGGCCGTAGCTGGCGCTAGCAATAATCGCCGGGTAAACCGTTGCAGCAATTGCACACAATCCCCAATGAGTGAAGCTTCCCAAAGCAAGGCCCTTACTGCGAACCTTGTTTGGAAAAACCTCACTTATATAAACCCAAATCACCGCACCCTGAGAGAAGGAAAAAAACAAAATGAAGAGCGCTACACTCCACGGGAACACTTCAATAAAAGTTCTGGTCCAAGCTATATAGGCGCACATGGCTAACGGAATTGCAGAACCCCACGAGCCGATCAGCAATAATTTTTTTCTGCCTATCTTGTCGATTGTTAACAATGCAACAGTAACAGCAATCACATTGGCAAGGCCAATAATTACAGGTTGGAATTCACCCCCAAAAGTTGCTCCGATCTCTTTAAGCGTGTCATTCAGGTAATAAAGATACCCGTTGACAAATGAAAGTTGGTTGAAGGCGGCAACACCTACTCCCAAAAATATCGCATAGGAATATTTCTTCTGAAAAAGTGACTCTCCGCCCTTTTCTTTAGAACTTTGTAGCGAGTGTTGGATATGGGAAAAGGCTGTCTTGACATCTGCTTCGCCGATCTTGCGAAGGGTATCCATCGCTTCCAGATCTCGACCCTTGGAAATCAACCAACGGGGACTCCGAGGAATGGAGAAAAGCATGAAGAAAAATAACACGGCAGGTATTCCACCTGCGCCGAACATTACCCTCCATTGAATGTTGAGCACATCAAAACTCATCGACTCAATGATCGCATTAGAAAAATACGCGACCAGAATGCCTAGGCATACGTTGAATTGAAACAAGATTACCAATCTTCCTCTGATCTTTGCAGGCGAGATTTCGGCGATGTACATCGGGCTGATGACGGATGATCCTCCGATACCAATGCCTCCGATGAAACGTGCAATGGAGAGTGACCAGAAATCCCAGGCGAAAGCGCAACCGACCGCTGAAATGATAAATAGGATTGCGAGCACAATCAGATAGTCGCGGCGGCCGATAGCATCTGCTGGCTTTGAGCTGATCAATGCTCCGATAATTGTTCCGATCAGGGCAGATGACACGACAAATCCCATCGACCATTCAGATAATCCAAATAGTGTTTTTACTGAACTCGTCGTCCCAGCTATTACCGCGGTATCAAATCCAAATAACAGGCCACCCAAGGAAGAAACAATTGCCGCCCTGATTAACGCCCCTGTCACCACATATTCTTTGGAACTAGTACTTGCCATAGCTTCAGTTGTTGTTTATGATGACTTAATTGCTACTGGATCGTGATGCTGTTTCTGAAAGGTAAAATGCTGCCATATCGCCGATGCTTTTCGAAACGAACGC
>DASQTN010000437.1:0-3721 GCA_035641895.1 Chryseolinea sp.
AACCACCAAGGATGGCTAATATCGCGAGCTCTACCCGGTTGTAGCCAAGCGATAGTACAACTGCGAAAGCCGTGATGACAACCATTATAATGAATGCCACTGTCTGGCTAAAAATATGGTAATCGTGAAACGCAATAGCAATTGTCAGATACAGTACAGCAAGACCACCGCCGACAAGAACGGAGCTAAATGCCACGAAGGTTTTCCGCATTTTATGCGCAATGCCCAACAGTAGAGCTCCACAAAATATACCGATGAAAACGCGGCCGATTTCATTAATCCAATCTTGATCAATCGCATACTTTACGAAGAAGCCGATTCCCAGTACAAGCACACCGATACCAATTTTATTGGCAAGATTCTCACCAATAAATTTTTCGAGGTCCGGATTTCGCTCGAAGAATCCAGGTTTTTTTGGTTTTGGCGCAGCCGTAACAGGCGGCCGTACCTGTTGATGAGAAGTCGGTGGCGTGATGACCCGCGGTATCACCACAATTTCTTCTTTCTTCCTGATTTCTTCTTTCTTCTCTTCCTGTGGTTGCTTTTCTGGAGCAGGAGTCCTTGTTATTGGAGGTTTTGAAAACGCTTGTTCAACGACATCATCTTCAAGCACTGACTTTCTGCTTTCGAGTCGTTGAGATAATGGGCCTACTTTTTTCAATTCATTTGAAAGGAAGTCAATTTTGTCCTGAAGCCTGTTAATCTTATTTGAAAGACTACTTTTTACGTTTATTAATAGCACGAAAATTACCAAGAGGAGAATGATCAGAAATCCTTCCATAGCGTTTGAATAAAGTTTGGGCTTGCGTTGGTTATAGCATTATTAAATAAAAAATTCCTATCAGGAAATTTCTGCCAGGCACTGGTTAGAATCCATCGTCCTCTTCTTCGGCAGCATCCTTTTTTGGTTCATCCTTCGCTGGTTCTTCCCTCGTCGGTTCATCTTGCCGAGGCTCCTCTTGCTTTGGCTCCTCTTTCTTTTTTCGTTCCTTCTTCGGTTCTTCAACAGCGGGAGCCACATCTCCATCGGCAGGTAAAACTTCTTCCCTATCCTTCTTACCTTTCTTTTTCTTCTCCATCTTCATTGGAATAGGTTCGTCTTCTTGAGGAGTCTGTTCGGTTTGTGTCGGAATTTGTGGCACTTCCTCACCAGGCACATCGGGAGTTCGGACGGGCGCCGCATTTTCATATAGATCGTAAGGAACATCAATTTCATAGTAGTCCCTTCTGAATCGATTGATGAAGGAAAGGGTTTCGTCGTCACTACCAGGAATAAAGGCAACCTCGCCTATTTTAGCTTTACCTCCATTCGTCTTTTTTGATATAATGGAATTGAACTCAGAATTAGAAGAGTGTACAAGAAGCCGGTTGTCCTCAAGTCCGAAATAATACCAGGCTTCCGGGGAAGCTTTTATAAACACATTAAAAACAGGCCCGCCGTCTTCCGTTTTCTTCACTTCCATGAATCCCTCGAACCCACCGTTAATATCATTGCGTCCGATGTTTGAAATACCAAGTTTGCCTTCGTTATAAAAAGCTTTGTGCTTAGCTGACCATTTGAAGTTGACATTCGCAAATACCAACGGTTTAGCTAGCGGCATAAGGGTTCCCAGCGATACATAACCTTGTAAGCTTCGCTGCTCAAAATCTTTGACCACACGTTCTCCGAGGAAGTCAGCGATCTTGTAAAGCAATTCTGTCTGATCACCTAGTCCTTCGTCAGCGCCTTCGTTTTTGATTACATCTTGTATCTGCTTTGCCATGAGGTCAAAAGCCTGAATAGGAATGTTCGAATCAACCATAACGAATGAATTCATTTTGACCTCATTCGTTTTCATATTCCCCTGCCCTATGGCCGATGCTGTTACATTAAAATCTTTCGTTCCGTTAAATAAGTTTACCGGTCCTTCAAACCTAACCTGCATGTTCTCATCTTTATAGGCAAAAACTTTTCCCGAAAGTTTATTTCCCCTGGCTTTTTCAACGTCTTCAATCTTAAATTCCTGTGTTGCTGTATCGTAGTAAAGCATTCCCTCAGGTTGGAAAAAATCTTCGTCGTCATCCTGCCTTTTGTTATTCAGAAAAGTGAAATAGAGATCATTGTCAGCGGATCCAACGTGCAATCCAGCATTAACGTCAGTCCCGGATTCAGTTGTCGCGGTATTAAAATCTATTAGCACATCGGTTTCATCACCCGTCTGACTATACGTTATCCAACTGTTGTAGTTTTCAATATTCTTAATATCCAATTTTACAAAGCCGGTTAATTGTAACGCAGGACGAGTTGCATACATAATCATGTCGCCTTTATAAAACATACCCGCCCCTAACACCAGCTGATCCGTATCTGAAACGGAACCTGTTGCCACGGTTTGCATACTTGCCGCCGGTGCGTTTTTCCTCGATGAACGTTTTGTTTCTTCTTCAGCGATGATCGGCTCCAGGTGGAAATCGGTCATCTTTATGGCGAACGTATCATTCAAGAAATTAACATACTGATAGGTAGCATATCCGGAAAACTCTTTACGGGACACGATATCGACAACACCTTCAGTCAAACGGTGGAAACCATTCAGAGTGTCCAATATAATGGTAGTATTTTTTAAGGTACCGATTTTTGCATTTTCAAGGATCAAAACTTCATTGTTCTCCGGCGTAATTTTAGCATCCGCTACAATAATGTATGGAATGCCACTGACTTTTAATTCCTGAGTCTTCAGGTTATATTCAGCTTTTTCCGCGTTAAAATTCAAAGAATCCAACTCCTTTCGCGTCGAATAGAAGTAAGAGTTTTCCAACGGTACGTCTGGATCTTTGCTCATGGTTATCTTCTGTTCATCAAGATCCCATCGCATTTTTGGAATAGATGTTTTGAACTGGGCAAAAGGAAAATCGATGGCCGCTTCACCTTCTACTTCGGGACTTATATCGGCGTAATTTTGTTCAAGATCGAATTTCAATTTCACATCGTTCCCCTGTAGCAAAGGTTTGGTCGGATCGTCCGATTTAACCCTGAACTTTGCGCGTCGCGCTGCAAAATCCTTCCCATGAAAACTTAATCGTCGTGAAATCAATTCTGTGCCCCGTGTTTCCAGTTTGCCAATTCCTGTTACGCCCGTGCGTGAGACAATTACCGTTCCCTGCATCTGCGCTGATGAATCGTAAAAACTAAAAGGCGCCTTTACATTTTTTATCCGCATCTCGTCCTTTTTCGGATACCATTTCATTTCAAAATCAGTAAGCGACGCTTGAGGAAAAGTGACTTCGCCAAATTGTTTGCGATCGATCTTAGCATCCGTACCTTTTGCTGTTACAGAATCCGGATAAAATACAAAGTCGTTTGCTTTCACAGATGCTGCCAAAAAGTTAATCACACCGGTTCCGCGAAGCCCGCGATTATTCATGACCAGATTACCATTCATCCGGCCATCGCCTTGATAAAGTTGATATCCGGTCGTTGGAATCTTATGTTCAAACCCCAGCGACTTGTCTGGCTGTGTATGAAGTTTTTCCTTAAATGCGGGTAACATCCCACTCGACACAAAAGTCCCTTCGAAATTAATAGACGCCGGGTCTGCATTATTCAAGCTATCAAGTTTGAAGGCAGGCACTACGAAAAACATAGAACGGTCATAGACGCCACCCAAAACTTCTGGGCGATCAAAATAAATTGCTCCTCCGGATGCCGCGTCTAACCTCGGGTAGTCGGGGATCTTTCTTT
>DASQTN010000438.1:0-9905 GCA_035641895.1 Chryseolinea sp.
GGATCCGGTGGAAAATGCCATATACGTTCCGTGGCTGATTCTCGTTGCTTCCCTCCACACGATGATCACTTATAAAAACAGTGAGACTGCTTTAAAGGCTTCCATAATTTTAGTGATCAGTGTTTTCATTGGTATTCTCTATTCAACATTTTTAACACGAAGCGGAATTCTTGGTGAATCTTCTGTTCACTCATTTACCGACCTGGGTTTGTCGGGGCAATTGTTGTTATACCTCTTATTTTTTATGGTCGGTGCGATCGTCCTTTCAATTGTGCGATGGCGAGATATACCGTCAACAGAAAAAGAAGCGTCCGTCTACTCGCGTGAATTTTGGATTTTTATCGGCGCTACAACGCTGTGCCTAATGGGATTTCAGGTTTTGGCTGGCACTTCCATTCCGGTGGTGAATTCTATTTTAGGTGGATTTGGCATTGAGAAAAAATTAGCGCCGCCAACCGATGCCATCGCCTTTTATTCGAAGTTCCAAATTTGGTTTGCTATTGCCGTTGGACTTCTTTCCGCTGTCGGACAATTTTTTTGGTGGAAAAAGATCGACCGTAAGATCCTCATGAACCAATTGTTTGTTCCTGCGGTCGCAGCGCTGCTCGTTTCAGTCATCATTGTGAATGTCCTCAAAGTATTTAACCTTCCTTATGCCTTGCTTATGCTGGCCGGATTCTTCACCGTTTTTGCCAACGCGAAAATTCTTTTTGGTTTGCTCAAAGCAAGTCCAACGTTGTCGGGTGGTGCAATCGCTCATATTGGCGTAGGTTTGATGTTGATCGGCATCATGTTTTCAGCGGGATATTCACGCGTCGTTTCACTCAACAATACCGGTCTTCAGATCTCAAAAGAATTCAGCAAGGAGTTTAACCGCGACAACCTGTTGCTTTTCATTCATGAACCTCGGACGATGTGGGGATTCGACATTGAATATCTTGGAGAAAGACTTGAGCCCAGGTACCATGCGGGATTTATTCGCAAAAGCGATGTTCACGAGACAGGCGATAAAAATCTGGTGATTGCCAAAAATGAGATAAAAGTTGGATCAAAAACCTATAAAGGTAATGACACGATTCATGTACAAGGAGAAAATACCTTTTATGAAATTGAGCTACGCCGCGGAAACAAGAAATACAAACTGTTTCCAAGGGCTCAAATTAATCCGGAGATGGGCGGACTATTAGCCTCTCCTGATATTTACAGGTCAGCGACCGCTGATTTATATACGCACGTTTCATCCGTCATGAATCCATCAGAGGAAGAAGAATGGAGCAAGCTGGAGGAACTTAGGGTTAAGCAATCGCAGGAATTTTTTGCCAATGATTATGTTGGGATTCTGGAATCTGTCGACCGGATCTACAATATTATGGGAGTTGAACTCACCGACCAGGATGTTGCCGTTAAAGCGAAGATCCGCTTGCAGGGAGAAAAAGGTGACTACGTTGCCGAACCTGTCTTTCTGATTCGGGACAAAATGGTTGGCCGTATTCCTGATGATGTCTCAGATCTTGGTATTCGGATAACACTCATGAACATTCATCCTGAAACCGGTGAATTTTCGTTAGGGATCAACACCCGACAAAAAGATTGGGTAGTAATCAAGGCGATGGAGAAGCCCTACATAAATGTGTTGTGGATCGGCACATTGATCCTTATGGTAGGATTTGGAATCGCAATGTCGAGACGAATCCGCGAATTCAAAAAAATGAAGGCAAAGGGTTTGGAGTAGGCACGAGGGGCGAACTACGAGGTACGAGGGAATTACAGGCACTCTGTTGCAAACGGCTTACAATTACTTTCTGTCGAAGTTGCACGCTAACTTTCAGCTGTCTGACAGACGCTTCTCGTTAATATTACCACAGAGCCACGGGGTACAAAGGCTACACAACGGACATACAACATCCCATTTAAGATACATACTTTTTTAAGTCATATACTTTGTGAAAGCTCTGTGGGCTTTGTGTCTCTGCGGTAAAAATTTACTTAATGTAGTCGGGATTTTAGCAGACAGTTTACAGCTCCTTTCGGTGTAGAACTACTTTCAGATCGCCAAACTTCAATGGGCACCTACTCTTCATTTCATTTTCTAAGAATTGCCAATTTCTTGCGGATTGATCCATTGTAACCAAACGATAAGTACTGCAACCAAGCTGTAAGCTGTAGGCTGTGAGCTGAATGCTCCAACAATTTTACCGCAGAGTTTAGGCAGAGGATTGTCCAAGAAAATGTAGGCGCTCGTCGCCAAGTGCTTCGAAAAAATGTTTGAATAAACGAGACCGCTGAGCACGGCCAGGCCGTGGGTTG
Source organism: Chryseolinea sp. (assembly GCA_035641895.1). Taxonomy (GTDB): domain Bacteria; phylum Bacteroidota; class Bacteroidia; order Cytophagales; family Cyclobacteriaceae; genus Chryseolinea. Next base: position 2,308 of record DASQTN010000438.1, read on the forward strand.
AAGGGCACTCCATACGAAGGTTAACGGTAGGCTTACAGGCATACAGCAGACAGTTTACAGCTCCTTTCGGTGTAGAACTTCTTGTAGATCGATCACAAATCTTAGATGCTCTTCCTATGATATGCAACCCACACTTCTCGTTAATATTACCACAGAGGCACGGCGTACACAAAGATTACACAGAGAAATTTAACAACACCCAATTTAAAATACAAATACTTTGTGAAGCTCTGTGGGCTTCGTGCCTCTGTGGTGAAAAAATTACGCTATGCTGTCGGGACTAGAGCAAACAGCTTACAGCAGACAGTTGACAGCTGCCTTTCGGTGTAGAATTACTTGCAATCGATCACCAAATGTTAAATTTTCTTTCTACGATATGTAAAACAAGCTTCTCGTTAATATCACAACAGAGGCACAGGGGACACAAAGATTACACAGAGGACATTGCAACATCCATTTCAAAATTTAAATACTTTGTGAAAGCTCTGTGGGCTTCGTGTATCCGTGGTAAAAAATCTAGTCGAGGTTGCCGGGACAATAGCAAACAGCTTACAGCAGAGAGTTGACAGCTCCTTCGGTGTAGAACTACTTCAGATCCCCAGAATTTTGACTGGCGCACAACTCTTTCTTCGAATTTTAGGAATTGATATTTCTTCCGATCAAACCTATTGGCACCAAACGACAAGTACTGCCATCAAGCTGTTAGCTGTCAGCTGAACGCTGTCAACTCGCCATCAATTTCTCAATCAGATTATCGACACTTATGCCTTCTGCTTCGGCTTTGAAATTTCGAACAATTCTATGACGTAAAACAGGCTTCGCTATCGCCTGTACATCTTCAATATCGGGAGAATATTTTCCACTAAGCAATGCGTTGCATTTTGCTCCCATCACAAGATATTGAGATGCACGTGGGCCCGCACCCCACTCCAAATAATCGTTTGCCATCACCGAGCCACCAGAGACGCCAGGCCTCGTTTTATTTACCAGCGCTACCGCATATTCAATCACATTGTCAGCGACGGGAACTCTTCTAACCAAGTGCTGATAAAATGAAATCTCTTCGCCGGTTAGCACTTTAGTAGTTGATCTTACCTCATCAGAGGTTGTATTCTTAACAACTTCGATTTCGTCCCTGAAGGACGGATATGTCAGTTGAATATTGAACATAAAACGGTCGAGCTGCGCTTCAGGTAAAGGATACGTTCCCTCCTGTTCAATGGGATTTTGCGTGGCTAAAACAAAAAACGGACGCGGCAATTCGTAGCGCTGTCCTGCGATCGTTACTGCATACTCCTGCATAGATTCCAATAACGCAGCCTGCGTTTTGGGAGGAGTACGGTTGATTTCATCCGCAAGAATGATATTGGCAAAGATGGGCCCTTTTACAAATTTAAAATTTCTCTCCTTATCCATCGTTTCTGCTCCGATGATATCCGATGGCATCAGATCTGGCGTAAACTGAATACGTTTAAATTGGAGGTCGAGCGATGTAGCAATAGTTTGGACTAACAATGTCTTTGCCAGCCCAGGCACACCGACCAGTAACGAATGTCCCTGGCAAAATATGCCCGTAAGCACTTGCTTCACCACCTCTTCTTGTCCTATGACAATATGGGAAATTTCCGTTTTAAGTTTATTATAGCCAGCAGCCAAGGCGTTGGCTGCATCAACATCAGAAGAAAATTTTGTCATTGTCGCTCGTCTAAAATTCCACAATTGTCATATTCTGGATCTATGTTTATAAACACATCGGCCCTGGCTTTCTGAAACCATTTCTGCAACACCTTATCTTTCTTTTCATTTAAAGTAGCCGCCTGAATTTTGGTCCAGTCATCCTCCAGCGAGGCCTGGTGCGGTGCGGTTCTCGCCTTATAATATAAAATTCTCACAGCATCCTTTCCTTCATCGGTTCTGTAGGTTATTGGTTTCGAAATGTCTCCCACTTCCATTGAATCAAGCTTAAAGAAAACAATAGGATCCAATTCATCCACAGTCAAATTTAATCCGCCGTCTCGATCACTGAAGAATCCACCATTTCCTTTTGTTTGAACGTCATCCGAAAATTCTTTTGCGGCTTTCTGAAAAGTAATGCTATCTGCAACAATCAACGTTCTGATGCTGTCAAGCGTGCGGGTAGCCTTTTCGATATCTGCTGTAGAAGGTTTCGGTGAAATCAAAATGTGCCGTGAATTGTATTCGTTACCTCGTCGCTCAATGAGCTGCATGATATGAATTCCAAAGGCGGATTCAAATGGCATCGAAAGTTCTTTAGGTTTCAATTTGAATGCCATGGCTTCGTATTCGGGAACCATTCTACCTCTTGCAGACCATCCCATCTCACCTCCATTTGATAATACCGAAGGATCATCCGAATATTTCTTTGCTACCGTGGCAAAATCTTCACCGCCTAAAATTTTATTTCGTACTTCCATCAATTCTGCCCGCGTTGCATTTTTTTGTTCCTCACTTACTTCTGCAATTTTTACGATCTGCGCTACCTGCACTGATGCCGAAAAATAAGGAAGACTGTCTTTCGGGATTTTGCTGAAAAAGCGCTTCACCTCAGAAGGCGTTACGACAATTCCTTTCGTCATCTCTTCTTCCATCTTGCTAACGATCATTTGCTCCCGGATCTGTTCACGCAATTCCAACCTTACCTGCTCAAGGGTTTTGCCATACAATGCTTCCAGCTCATCTGCCGTTCTACCCGATTGTGACAGAATCATATCCATTCGATTACTGGTATTTAAATCGACTTCGGCGTCCAGTACCATCACAGAATCTATTTCAGCTTTTGCAAGCATGAGCTTGTTGCGCACCAACATGGCCAGATACTGACATTTGGCCTGCTGCGACGGAGACCCGCCATTCGTGAGATAATCCTGATAAGCACGTTCCAACTCAGATTTGATTAAGATATAGTTATCTACTTTTGCAATGATTTTATCCACCACAAATCCCTCAGTATCCTGACCCTTTACCTGGATCAGAATCGCACTGAATAAAATAAGGAGGTAATACTTAAAGCTTGCGCTACTTTTCATGTTATCTATAAATCTCAAAATCGTCGTCATTCTCTGCTTCATTGTAAACTTCGTCTTCTAATTTTTTTGCTAAACCTACTTTCCGTTTGTTCAAAATAATATTGCGAATATCATCCCTAACGAATTCTAACGGAGACACGTTATCCGAAATCCTGTAGTTATCAACCTTAAGAAAATAAAGAAAGTTATTATCAGAGGTTTCATAATACGGATTAGTTTTAAGAAACTGTATTTTATTCGGAATTTCTGCTAATGGCGAGTTCTTAACAAGTTCATCAAAAACCATCCATGTGGAGTCGGAAATGTGATAAGCGGCCGAGAAACTCAGACAATAAGACTTTAATTCGTTTTCTTCCTTTTGGTCGCCAGAATAAATAAGCTCCTTTATTTTGTTCGTTTTAGGCGCGTTTTGGGGCACTTTGATAAATGTTGCCTGAACAATGTTTTGTTTCAAAATGAAATTATCGACGTTGTCCTTGTAATACTGTTCAATTTCGGAATTAGCCACGATGGTATCCAGATTCTTATTAACGTAGAAATTCTGGTATTCATAGGCAATGATACTAAACCGGTAATCCAAAACTTTCCGCTCAACCTCAGCTTCATTGATGTCAATCTTCCTTGAAGCTTCCTGAATCAACAATTGTTTTCTTATCCAGCTGGTAATATAGGCTTCAACGAGCTTGGCACTATCCTCGGGAGGTGTACCTGAAGCCACTATTCCTATAAGTTCATCCTTGTATAAATACGAATTATTGGCCCGCGCGGCTGGTTGCCTTTGCTCATCCCCTTCGCCGTTTCCACCCTTAATTTTGATAAGGTCGCATGCGGAAAGAAAGGTTCCAATAACAAACAGTAGAAACCCTTTTTTGAAGGTTCTACTGCTGAACTTGTAGTTGCTGCAATATATATTGCTTGCCTTTCTCATTAATTTTCACCGAATATTTCGCTTTCAGCTGATCTACCCAATTTTTCTCCAAAAACGTTTGATAATCCGAGATCACAGCGGGTCTTGCTTCCTCAAACGACATAATACCAGCTGGAAGTATCTCCTTTAGCCACGCAAGGTAATACATTCCATTGTTTTCTACGGAATAAACACCTTTTGCCCACGGCACCTTTTGAAGCACGGCTTGTTCCTCCCTTTTGAAATATCCTGCTTCAACTTTAATTTTTTGCTGCGAAATAAAGCCCTCTATTTTACTTTCCGAACCATCCATGACGAGTTGCTTGAGGGGTTCGGTGAATTTGTTGTCACCGGATGAGTAAAATGTGACCTTTGCCCGTTCCCCGGTGCCATAGTTCTTTTTTTGCGCCTCGTAGTACGCTTGCTGTCCGACCGAATCCTGTGAAGCCTTGCTCCAAACTTCCTTTTCCATAACGTCGAAGAGCAGGATTCCCTCATAGTATTCCTTAAGAAGATACCGATACTCAGGATGTTGCTGACTGATAGTTTGCTCTACCAATCCTAAAATAACGGAGTCGACATACTGCTGATATAAGAGTTCGAGGTATTTGTCCGGAGATAATGTAGATGATCGCTGGTTTGCCTGCACATAACGCAATAATTCTTTCACGGAATAGCCCTTATTACTGACTTTAAAAACGATTGCCTTGCTATCAGCCGTGACGGGTTTCCATTTTCCTTGTATAAGGTTGCTATCGGCTAGTGCCATTAATTTTGCCTTTACGTCCACGTTTTCATCGAACTTGTATTCTTTTCGAAGCTTCGCCTGCAAGGCTTGCTTTGATAATTCAGTTCGTTCATCGCGGGCAACGCGACCTTTTAGTGAGGCAGTCATGTCTGCGAATGATGGAAGCGGAATTTTACGTTCGAGCCTCATAATATGCCAGCCATATTGGGTTTGAAATGGGTCGGAAACTTCGCCGGGTTTTTGAAGATTGAACGCTATCCTTTCGAATTCAGGTACGGCTGACATTGCACCCGTCCCAAAGGGCCTTAGTTTACCACCGTTATCTTTCGTACTGGCATCTTCAGAATATTGTTTGCATAGTTCGTCCCAGTTTACACCGCCCTGCAACTGATCATAGATGTTAAAAATGGTGTCCTTGACCTTGTCATTTTCTTTGGCATTTCCCGTCCGGATCATGATGTGCGAAACCTCCACCTCACCGCGAGCAGGTCTGCGGTCGAAAACTTTAATGATATGATATCCAAAACGGCTTCTCACGGGCGGACTAACATCACCGAACCTGGTTGAATAGGCAGCGGATTCAAAAGCGTATACCATTTGCATGGCCGTGAAATAACCAAGGCTTCCTTTGTTCATCTTAGCAGATGGATCGTCGGAAAATTCAGCCGCCAGTTGGCCAAATTCAGAGCCATTTAAAGCCTTTTCTCTTAGTTCACTAATTTTTGTGTAAGCCTTCAGCGTGTCCGCTGGTGAAGCGTCGGGTTTCAAGGCGACAAGAAGATGTGATGCGTTGATTTCCTCCTGCATCCTATTGTAAGTCAACTTCACCAGGCTGTCGATGATCTTTGCATCGGGCAAATAAGGCTTTCGCAATTCCTCTTTATAGCCGTTGAATTCTTTTAGAAAAACTTTAGTGGTATCAAGTCCTCGGCTTTTGGCCTCTTCCACCTTCAATTTGAATTTGACGAAAAGATCCAGGTATTCCTCAATTTTCTCCTTGGTAAAATCTTTTTGTGGATCCTGATGATTTTTCTTGTAAAGGTAGATAAACTCATCCACCGTGACTGAGTTCTTATTGACCGTAAAAAGCGTTAACGATTTGTTCTTTTTGTCAACTTGCGTTTGCGAAAAGGCAGTTGATACAGACAGCAATGCAAAAAGTAACGTTATAGCTGCACGTTGTAACATAAATTCAGGATAGGTTCGGTAAAGATTTATTTGCGAATTGTTTTCACCAGGCGGCAAATATTGTGTTCGCTTGTTTTTTGGTATTCAACTTTGTCCATGATAGATTTTACCAACCGTATTCCCAAACCTCCTTTACGTTTTTCATGAATAATATTGTCTATGGCAGGGGTGCTAAATTCATTTATATCGAAGACAGTTCCATCATCGATAATCTCAAAAACCAATGGGCTGTTGTTTTCTACGTTAATGACAATTTCAAATAAGTCTTCCTTGTTGCAATGATGGGCATGAATCATAAGGTTCGAGCACATTTCATCTAATGCCAAAACGATTTCACTGATTTGCAAGTCGGGTATATCGTGATTTTTTAATGACCCACGAATAAAATCACGGACACCCTTCAGGTTCTCAATGCTGCACCCCACCTTGTATTTATACTTATACTTCATTGATCAATTGCTTTGCTTGACTTTTATCCTTTCCAATTTGAAGCAATTCATTTAGTCCTAGAATACTAAACGTATTGGCCACTTTATCGCTCATGCCAAACAGTACCATTTTAATATTCCGGTCTTTAAATTCTTCAATGTAGGACATAAAGACTCCCAGCCCCGCAGATGAAATGTATTCAAGAGCACTGCAGTCTACCAGGATCTTCTTAAATCCTTCGCCCACACTTTTTGCAATGGACAGGTCAAGCTCGATTGAAGAGCTGGCATCAATTTCACCAATTAAGGCGATAACGTCAGCGCCATCTTCCTGTAGTCGTTTGATGTGGATCATAGGTTTTTAACGTGGTTTAAAATTTAATGTTGAGACAAATAATTTTGCGCTTCTCATGCGAAAAAGGAACTTTTTTTACTTGAACTTTACAATCATCGTGGTATAATCATCGTCAATGTTCGACGTCCCTGAAAACTCATAAAGCTTGTTAATCAAGTGATTTTGAATCTCCGAAGGCGACATTCCATCAGCTTCATTTATGATACTCAGGAGCCGGTCGTATCCAAACTCTTCACCTTTCCCATCCTTTGCTTCCGTAACGCCGTCCGTATAAAGCACCATAATATCTCCTGGTTTATACTGAAATACATTTGACTGAATGAAACTGCTATAAGTCTTATTCCTAACCATCCCTAGCGCAACTCCTTTGTCTTTCAAGTACTGTGATGATCTTGAATCGGCGCAGTAGTACAACACGGGACAATGGCCGGCGCGGGCGTAACGAATAGTTTTGGTTTGGGTATTGATTATGAAATAGGTGGCTGAGATAAATGAACCACGCTCCAAACAGTATACCAATGCTTGATTTGCCTGGACCATGAACTCACTCGGTTCAATATCACGTTGTGCAAGGCTATGAAAAATACCTTTCATTTGAGACATGTGAAACGCAGCTGTTGTCCCTTTGCCGGATACGTCTGCAATTATGATCGAAACAAGGTGTTTATCGATGCGAAGGGTATCGTAATAGTCACCCCCCACTTCATCGGCAGATTCCGAAAACGCTGCGATATCAAAGTCTTGATCCTGTTCCAGAATGGTAGGTAACAAACTTTTTTGCACCATTTTGGCAATCTTAAGCTCTTCTTTATAGCGTTCGTTCTGCAAAGCCTCCTCCATCAACCTAAAATTTTCAATCGAGATACCAGCCTGATTAGAAAAAGTCGAAACGATTTTGGTCATTTCCCTATTGAAACTTTCGGGT
>DASQTN010000439.1:0-3949 GCA_035641895.1 Chryseolinea sp.
TGCAGAATGTTAAACGCAGACTCGAGCTAAGTTATCCTCATAATTACGTTATAAAAATGCACGAAACGCCTGACATGTATTTTGTGCAGCTTGACCTTACCTTAAATGATCATCATACGATAGCAATGGATGGTCAGCAACCTGCGGCGTTTGATCTTCAGAAGACAGCAACTTTGTAAACTTGTAGGCAGAAACAGCTAATGGATGCGAATGCTTAAATTGCGTAAATGAAATTGAACTGCGTCATTGTTGAGGACGAGCCGCTCGCCAGGAACCTGTTAACAGAGTATGTACGGAAAGTTCCGTCGTTGAATTTAATTGATGCATGCTCAAGTCCGATTGTTGCTTTGGAAGTACTTCGTAACAATACCATAGACGTACTTTTCCTGGATGTCCAGATGCCTGAACTTACCGGAATATCTTTTCTAAAGGTATTGCAAAAGCGGCCGTTCGTTATTCTTACCACAGCCTATTCCGAGTATGCCTTACAAGGGTACGAGCTAGATGTCGTAGATTATTTATTGAAACCGATAACCTTTGAGCGTTTTTTGCGGGCCGTTGACAAAGTTACATTACGACTTGAATCAAGGAAGCCTTCAACAGCGGCTGTCGAGAGACCACCTGCTACGAATGAACAACCTTTTGTGTTCATAAAAGACGGCACAAAACTCGTCAAGGTTGTTTTTGATGAGATCTTGTACGTCGAAGGATTGAAAGATTACGTAACCATTCATTTAAGTAATAACCAAAAAATTGTCAGTCTTCAACGCTTGAAAGCTTTAGAGGAACAATTGCCACCAGAAAAGTTTATTCGCGTGCATAATTCCTTTATTGTGGCGCTTCATGCCATCGATGTCGTGCATAAAAACAATATTCAAATTCGAAACGCCCAGATTCCTATTGGTGAAACTTATAAAAAGTCGTTCCAGGAATTCATTGAGCAGAATCGCATGCAGTAAAAGTTTGGGAACCGCGTCTCGATTAGGTGACTAGTCGTCTAGTCGTCGCGTAGTGCTTTTACCGGATTAGCGGATGCCGCGCGAACAACATGGAATCCAACCGTTATTAACGTTATTACAAATGCCAACAACGCTGCAGCTAAAAACGTCGGCCATTCGTGTTGCAATTCGATCCGGTAGGCAAAATTTTGTAACCAGTTTTCGGTGAAATACCAGGCGAGGGGGAATGCCACAAGGGTACCTATTCCTACCCAAAGAAAAAACTCTTTTGAAACAAGTAGTACCAGACTTTTTACACTGGCTCCGATTACTTTTCGAACGCCAATCTCTTTTGTTCTTTGTTCCGTGGTGAACGCCGACAAACCCAGCAGACCGAGACACGCTATGAACACGGTGAGCCCTGAAAATGTAGTGAAAATCTGGCTTCTTTTTTCATCTGCTTTGTATTGGGAGTTGAAATCCTGGTCGAGAAACATGTACTCAAACGAATCGCCGGGAAACATTTCCTTCCAAACTTTTTCAATCGATGAAATGGATTCCTTCACATTACCTTTTTCCGTCCGGACGAAGACATAATTATGATTTTTACCCAGGAAAATCAGCAGCGGTTCAATAGCATCGTACAGCGAATTTTGGTGGTAATCTTTCACTACTCCAACGACACGCTTTTCCACTTGATTGGGATCTTCAATGCCGAAAACAAACTTCTTTCCAATTGGATCGTCCCAGCCCATGCGCTTCACCATGGCTTCGTTTACCAGTACAGCATAAGTTGTATCAGAGGCCACATCACGAGAGAAGTCTCGTCCTATTACAATTTTCATCCCCAGCGTTTTTATAAAATCATAATCAGCACCATATAGATCCACACCGCGGTCAACGAGCTTACCTTCCTTGTCTTCAACTTGCAAAACTGATTTCCCGATTCCCCGCCCGGGAGTAGCGTAAGCCAATCCGACTCCCGCAACGCCCGAAACTTGTTTCAACTTCTCTTCTAACACGTGAGCTTGTTCCCGCACCTTGTCTTCGCTCAATTCAATACGGAGTACTCGTGACTTATCAAAACCCAGATCTTTGTTCCGAATGTATTGCAGCTGATCGTATACGATCAAAGTAGAGATCAGCATGAAGATTGAAATAGCAAATTGTTTTACGACGAGAATTTTTCGAAATAATACACTACCCCCTTTAGCAGCCAGCTTTCCTTTCAGCACATTAACCGGATTAAAAGCAGACAGGTAGAAGGCAGGGTAACTTCCCCCTACAACTCCAATAAACAATGCAATTGTCAAAAGACTTAACAAAACAGGCGTTTGTAGCATGTAGCTATAAGGGAGTTCTTTGTTTGCCAACGTATTAAATAATGGAAGCAATGCAAAGATCAGTAACAAGCTTAGCACTAAGGATAGGAGTGCAATTACCAGCGACTCCGTTATAAATTGAATGATCAATTGCTTTCGTTGCGATCCCATGACCTTACGCACGCCTACTTCTTTCGAACGATTTGCCGAGCGTGCCGTCGCCAGATTCATATAGTTTATGCAGGCAATTACCAGCATAAATACGCCCACGGCGCTAAAAATATAGATGTAGGAAATGTCACCCCTTGCTTCTGATTCGTCCTGAATTTTAGAATAGAGATGAATGTCCGTTATCTTTTGAAGCTCATACTTTATTTTAATCCCAAATTTTTCGAAGATAGGATCGACTTTTTCTTTGACAATTTTTTCAAGACTGGAATACATCTTCGACAAATCATAATTGTCGGGAAGTTCAATGTAGGTGAACACGCCAAAATTTCCCCAATGTCCTTCGTTTCGATTTTGGGGATCTGAATTCTTGGCCATCAAGGCATCGAATCGAAAGTGCGAGTTAACGGGTATGTCCTTCAGCACGCCCGTAATCTTATATTCATGGTTATTTACATCAACAAGGATTTGATCCATCGCCAGCGAAAAACTCTTAAAGTATTTTATTGCAATTTTTTCCGTGATCACCATCGAGTAAGGCTCATCCAATGCTGAGTTCGGATCCCCTGCAAGAAATTCGTAGGTAAACATGTCGAATACCGTAGAATCGGCGCGATAGAATTTTTCTTCATAGAATTGTTTATCCCCCCTTTTGTAAAGGGTTCGATCAGTTCCTAAAAAACGGACAACATTTTTTACCTCAGGATAACTGTCCCTTAATTCATCTGCTAATGGGACCTGGGCAACAGCCCAGGTAAAGGCGTTATCAGGTTCCTTGATGTTAGAAACTACTCGATAAATATTCGCAGCATTCTTATGGTAGCGGTCATAGCTTAATTCATCCAGAATATACATCAGTAAAAATAAACTGCAGGTTATTCCAATTGTCAGACCCAAGATATTGATGATGCTGTAGGTCTTATCTTTAATAATGCTTCGGACAGCGATTTTTAAGAGATTTTTAAACATAGGAAGGGGCTATACCTCGAAAGATGTACTGATCCTTCAAAAGGTTGTATAAAACATAAAAATCATGAGAGCAAAAAAAGGGTTCAACCACGCTTTCCCTAAACCCTAATGAAAAGTTGGCTGAACCCGATTGGAATTGTAAGTGAGGCACTGGCAATTTGTGTACCCATCTTTAAATACCTGAAAAAACATAGTGCAACGATAATATTATCGGAGTCCCTGTACGTATCCACAAATTGTCGTTCATAACCGGACAATCTTTTCGATTGATTCGGACAACGCGGGTTCGTCCTGATCATTAGGCGTAATCAATAACCTAGTTGAATTCTAAGTATCTACGAAGACATTGTTGCCTTAATGCCATCAGCATAGGAAGTTGCTGCGATTCCCATAAACGTTTCTGCCTTGCTGCTATCAAAGATATAGTCGTTTTCAAACTGATACATCATTTCTATAAACTCGCGCAGGACAGGAACGAATAGCCCTAAAATTCTTACGCAAATTTAGGAATATTAGTGACGCCCTTATAAGGACGTCCGATTGACTCACAAG
>DASQTN010000440.1:0-7730 GCA_035641895.1 Chryseolinea sp.
AGAAATTAAGTCAGGAATGTCGGGCGTATAAAATCCACTTAACAACAATAGTCCGCCTGGCCGCAGATACTTTTTGTACAATCCCATTTCATCCAGCAACACGTTTTTATTGATGTTAGCCAAAACGATATCGAATAATCCCTTTATATCCAGCTCGCTTAATTTTCCTTGTTGCTGGTGGATATTGTTACATCCATTCGCTTCGATATTTTCTTTTCCATTGCTTACACTCCATTCGTCGATATCAAAAGCTTCCACTTCTTTTGCGCCTAACTTTGAGGCCATTACTGAAAGAATAGACGTTCCGCACCCCGCGTCCATTACACGCTTATCGCGATGATCGATATCCATCTGGTTTTTAATCATCAAGTAGGTGGTTTGATGATGGCCGGTGCCGAAGGACATTTTTGGCGTAATAATCAATTCATAAAGATATTTTCTGTCGGCTTTGTGAAAGTCCGCCCGAATCAAGCATTTATCTTCGACAACGATAGGCTCATAATTTTTTTCCCACTCCTCATTCCAATTTTTCTTTTGAATTCGATCTTGCTGAAAAGCAAGTGGAGTTTGAGCACTGTATTTTTCCCGGATATATTGGAGTTGCTCCTTGTCGTAATTTTCCATTTCGACATAAGCTTCAAAGCCTTTATCCGTTTCCATAAAAGTATCGAACCCCGCTTCCGCAAGTTCGGCCATGAGAATCTCGGTGTATTCCGGATCGCACGTGACTTGAAGTCGTGAATGGTAAGACATGAGGAGGTAAGATTTACGAAGCGCGAAGTACGAAGTACGATTAGAATGACTTCGCGATTTCGGTGAACTCTCTTGATTTTAAGGAGGCGCCGCCAACCAAACCGCCATCAACATCCGGACAGGCGAAAAGCTCTTTTGCATTTGCTGCGTTTACACTTCCTCCGTATAAAATCGAAATAGAATCGGCTATTGAATTTCCGTATTTTGATGCGAGATGCTTTCGAATAACAGCATGCATATCTTGCGCTTGTTGGGCCGAGGCGGTTTTGCCTGTGCCAATAGCCCACACGGGCTCGTAAGCGATGACTACCTTTTGTACACTGGCAGCATCCAAATGAAACAAACTTTCTTCCACTTGTTTCTTTACCAACGCTTCATGCCCATTACTTTCCCTCACGTCGAGCGGTTCGCCGCAGCAAAATATCGGGGTAAGGTTATGCTTCAAAGTGATATCAACTTTTTTAGCCAATAAAGTCCCCGTTTCTCCAAAATATTGCCTGCGCTCGCTATGCCCCAAAATTACATAGGGGATATTCGCTGATTTCAACATTGCCGCTGATATTTCACCCGTATAAGCACCGGATTCGTGTTCGCTGCAATTTTGAGCACCTACAGAAATTTTCGAGTTCGTGCCTAAAATATTTTTTGTGGGAAGAAGGAATAACGATGGAGTACAAAGAATTACAACGGTGCCTTCTTTCACTTCATCTTCTATCATACCTTTTACTTCTGAAGCAAGAATATTCGCTTCTTCAAGGGTCTTGTTCATCTTCCAGTTGCCAGCTACGATTTTTTTGCGCATGATATTTTTTTAGTTTGAAGTTTCAAGTTTGAAGTTTCGAGTTGTAACGCTATAACGTTTGTGCGAGAAAGTCAAGGGCGCCTCAACATCTTTTCCATCGCTGCTGTCTTGCACGTAGCTTCAAGTTTGAAGTTCGAGGTTCGAAGTTGTGTTAGAACCTCGAAGCTGCAACAGTCTTGATTCTGCCAGCCTCCCGGTTTTAAGTTCACATCTATTTTCGCACGAACGATTTAGCGTTCCAACTTTGAACTTCAAACCTCGAACTACACGCACAAACGTTGCAGCGTTCCAACTCGAAACTCGAAACTTTAAACTCGAAACTAATCAGGTTTATACCTCGATTCTTTAAAAATCTTTTGAGCATCGTCAATGGACATAAGCTTAGGCAAGGCGACATCAGGATGAGTCTCGGCGTATTTGTTGACAATACGCCAACCAACCCACTGACCTATGCGCCCGGGACATTTTTCACCAACCTGAACGGTTACAGGCCGTTCGCCAAGGTAATCTTGTTTCACTTTTTTATTTGTCGAAAACAACACCTGACTTTCAATGAAACGCGCCCAAATTAAATCTTCATTTTTTCGTGAGCCGTTAATTTCTTCAGGAGTATACCAAATGAAAACACTATCCGGTTCGCACGGCAACATGTGCTTGGCAAAATGAAATGCTTTTCCATAGGTGATCATGTCGGCTAACACCGTTTGATCATTTTGCTGACTCTTGTTGAACCGGCTACTTATTCCATAGATCAACAAACACGATGGAACAATATCATTCGGGTCATATTTACGAAGCAGGTAGTCATAGATCTTCGGGCGATATTTCCCATCACGTCCCAGAAAATAATCAAGACTAACAATGATTAAGGTATCTGTCACCAACACGTCATTGTCCAGAAGGCCAGAAACGACGGTCTGAATTTTCGGAGGTGTAAAATCAGGATAATAATATTTGAGGTTTGAAAACGCCTGTTCGAATTGATTTTTAAGCGCAGAACCATCGCCAAATACCCGTGCTATTTCGAGATTCAATGTATCCATATGAGGATTCGTAAGCCGGTCGTATAACGCAGTTACAAACACAGAATCGTCCTGATATTCCGCTCTCCTAAATATGTGATCGCGGAGTACGGCGTGCCGCGTAAAGAATTTTATTAACGCGCTTTTGGATGAGAGATTCACCAACGAATCCTGTAACATCTCGAAGTCCAAAGATACCGCAGGCGGTTCTTCGGGCTGAAACACACATGTCTCTTTGTCGGAGCTGCAGGAAGCCAGCAGCAGCAACGAAAAGACGAATGATATCGAATATTTAAACATATGGAATGTGAAGTACACGCGAAGATGATATTTTTTTAGAAATCAAACGTGAGTTTGTCGACAGGATTGCTCTTAGTAAGGCGAACACTCCTGAGTTTTTCCTTTACGGTAACATGTACAATGTTGGATTGATCCGAATGGGTTTCAATGATGATGTCATTTTGAATCTGAATGGTTTTCCACTTCTTAACATTGGGAACTTCAATGTAAAAAATGAGCGCAGGATCCTCCTGGTCATGACCCAGATAATTAACTTTTTGTGTTTTGCCGTCCAGCGAAATCTTAAAATGACGTGTCAGGTATGGAGATATAATTTCATCCCTTGCTTGCTCAGAAAGGCTAAGAAGCTCGAGCTCAGGTTGACTTGTGGCCTGCCGAAGGGTTAGTTCAAGGTCGTCTGTAAAAACGCGCATCATGATTTCAAGCCGCTTATCTTTTTCATCCATTTCGATTTCCGTGACAGAAACGTGAATAGGATGAATAATGGGCAGAACTACATTTATACAAAAAGTCCAGAAAATCGATTGCAACGCCAGCATCTATTTTATATCGGAAACCGCAAGATAGCTTTTCAAAAATGATACCGAAGTAAAATCGATGGCTTAATAAGATATATTCTAGTATACTTGGGCCCCTAAGAAGGTAACGTTTCATGAATCAATTTCAGCTATATTTTGGACTAGGAAAAAGTCATATTCTCGACTACGCAAATGGCTATGATCATATTATTTTTGTCGTAGCGTTGTGCGCGCTCTACCTGACGCGTGAATGGAAGCAAATTCTAATACTGGTGACAGCCTTTACGTTAGGGCATTCCATCACGCTTGCACTTTCTACGCTCCGGATTATTTCTGTAAAAGCGGAGTTGATTGAATTTCTCATTCCGCTGACAATTTTCATAACGGCAGTTTCTAACCTTTTTAAAAATGAAAACAATCTCACGGGTCGCGGTGTGCAGGTGAATTATTTTCTCGCTGGATTTTTTGGGTTAATTCACGGATTAGGTTTCTCCTCCTATTTACGTTCTATTTTAGGCAAGGATGAAAATATCATCGGTCAGTTATTTGCTTTCAACCTCGGACTGGAATTTGGTCAGCTCATCATCGTTGCCATATTCATGGCAGCTGCATTTATTCTGGTTGATTTATTAGGTCTGAACCGAAGGGATTGGAAAATGGTTATTTCATCTGCTATCGCAGGAATTGCACTTGTTCTCATCAAAGAGAACATGTATTGGCTGGAATAAAATTTGTATTGACTCATTACTCATTAACCTAAACATATTTATGAAGTTTTTTTTGATCACGTTTTTAAGTCTTAGCGTACTGGCCGCCTTAGCACAGGAGGACCCGAAATGGGAGGGGAAGTTTGAGCAGCTCGGACAGACTTTGCCGACGCCAAACGAATACAGAACAGGTTCAGGTGCACCCGGCCCCAAGTATTGGCAACAAAAAGCAGATTATGTTATTAGTATAGAATTGCACGAATCGACAAATAGTATTTCCGGTTCAGAGACCATTACATACACCAACAATTCTCCCGACGTTTTGAAGTACCTGTGGCTACAGGTCGATCAAAATATTCTTTCAAAAGAAAACACCTTATACAATTCAGACACTGGTGTTGTAAAGGATTCGGCGAGCGCAAAAACCTACGCAAAGGAAGTGTCTGACTTTGATGCGGGGTTTGAAATTAAAAAAGTTACCGAAACGAATGGTAAACCGCTTCCTTATGTTGTCAACAATACAATGATGCGGGTGGACCTGCCTCAGCCCCTCCGACCGGGACAAAAATATTCGTTCGATTTAGCATGGTCATACAACATCGTTGATCGAAGTATTTTTGGACAGCGGAGTGGAATGGAATTTTTTCCTGAAGATGGCAACTATCTTTACACCATCGCACAATTCTTCCCACGTATGTGTGTGTATGATGACTATCAGGGCTGGCAGAACAAACAGTTTTTAGGACAAGGGGAGTTTACCTTGCCGTTTGGGGATTACAAGGTTAAAATTACGACGCCCGCAGACCATATCGTAGCGGCTACCGGCATTCTTCAAAATCCTTCGGATGTGCTTTCGAAAACAGAATTAGAACGCTTTGAAAAAGCAAAAAATACTTTTGACAAGCCGGTAATTATCGTCACACAGGCTGAAGCGATTCAAAAGGAAAAGTCAAAATCAGCGCAGAAAAAAACGTGGGAGTTTCATGCAGAAAATGTTCGAGATTTTGCATTTGCCAGTTCACGCAAATTTATTTGGGACGCTCAAACGGTAAAGCTCAGAAATAAATCCACATTGGCGATGTCCTTTTATTCGAAGGAAGGAAATCCGTTGTGGGAAAAGGAATCTACCAAAGCTGTTAAAAATACACTGGAAGTTTATTCGAGGTTTACCATTGATTATCCATACCCGGTTGCTATTTCAGTACACACTGCAAGCCTTGGAATGGAGTACCCTATGATTTGTTTTAACTTCGGCCGCCCAAATAAAGATGGAACCTATTCTGCGGCTACAAGACAAAAGATGATAGGTGTAATCGTTCATGAAGTAGGGCATAATTTTTTTCCTATGATCATTAATAGCGATGAGCGCCAGACGGCATGGATGGATGAAGGGATTAATAGTTTTGTTCAATTGCTTACCGAGTTGGAACGATATCCCGACATTAAATGGACGCGGGGTATTCCCGCTGAAATGGTGCCGTATCTGAAAGGCGAGAGTAGTTCCAAGCGTCCACTCATGACGACGGCGGACCAGGTAATCTCCCTGGGTAATGAACAGTACGGTAAGGCCGCCACCGGCCTCTACATACTTCGGGAATCCATTATGGGGCCTGAACTTTTTGATAAAGCTTTTAAAGAGTATGCAGACCGCTGGGCATTCAAACATCCCAAACCGGCGGACTTCTTTCGAACAATGGAAGATGCATCGGCCGTTGATCTCGACTGGTTTTGGAAGGGATGGTTTTATACCACCGACAACTGCGATCAATCCATAGATCAGGTTAAATGGTTTAAGATGCGCAAAGAGGAAAAGGGTGTGGAAAAAAAGGAATTGAAAATCAAGAAGGGTGACCTTGCTTCGAATCAGGGTGAAAAAAAATACGAAAACTTCGATAACGGTCCAGAACCTTTCAGCCTTGTGCCGACCGATCCCAGACTTAATGGGGAATTTCGTAGTGCTGTCGACGATAAGGCTATCATGCAAAAGCTGGAGAATAAAAACATTTATGAAGTTACTCTTTCCAACAAGGGCGGCTTGGTAATGCCGGTAATAATTCAGTGGACATACGCTGACGGGACAAAAGAAATAGAACGAATTCCTGCCGAAATCTGGAGAGTGAATGAAAAGAAGGTCAATAAGGTTTTTATCAAAGACAAAGAAGTAGTGACCATGACCCTGGACCCTAATCAGGAGTTGACCGATGTGGATTTACAAGATAATGTATTTCCAAAGCGCCCTGGTTCACCTTCAAAATTTGACTCTTTCAAAAAGAGTGTGAATTAATTTTTTAACATTGTATCAAATCTGAATACTCGGTGATTTAACCGTTACTGAGTACATTAACCTAACAAATGAGACCATTCTTTTTAGTACTGTCTTTCTTCGCAATCCTGAATTTCGATGGAAATGCCCAGGGCCAATGGAAGGGTAAGTTCGAGCAGCTGGGAGAACTTCTTCCGACACCTAACGCTTATCGAACTGGGTCAGGTGCTCCAGGTGCAAACTATTGGCAGCAACGGGCGGACTATGTGATCAATGCAGAGGTCAATGATAAAACCCACCAGTTGACAGGATCCGAAACGATTACCTATTACAACAATGCTCCGGAATCATTGAAATTTTTGTGGCTTCAGCTTGATCAAAATCTTCTGGCCGACCAAAGTATCATGAATCAAACGAACACCGGCACGGTGAAGGATTCAATACCGGCTGCTTTTTTTACGACAGCCACGGGCGTGATGGTTACCGACTACAAGGGTGGATACGCAATTAAATGGGTGAAGGATGCCGCAGGGAAAAGTCTGTCCTATATAATAAACAATACCATGATGCGCATAGATTTGCCTTCACCCCTGAAGACAGGAGAGAAATTTTCATTCTCGATTGACTGGAGTTATACAGAATATGACAGGCAGGTATATGACGGTCGGGGAGGTTATGAATTTTTTCCGGAAGATGGCAACTATGTTTACACTTTCGCGCAATGGTTTCCGCGGATGTGCGTGTACGATGATTATGAAGGATGGCAAAACAAACAGTTTCTCGGCCAGGGCGAGTTTGCACTCACTTTCGGAAACTATAACGTGAAGATCACAGTACCAGCCGACCATATCGTGGGAGCTACAGGCACTATTCAAAACGCAAAAACTGTATTGACGAAGGAACAACTGGAGCGATTTGAGAAAGCAAAAGAATCTTTCGATGCACCTGTTTTCATCGTGACAGAAAAAGAGGCAAGGGAGAAGGAAAAGACAAAATCGGATAAAAAAGCGACCTGGGAGTTTTATGCGGAGAATGTACGGGACTTTGCCTTTGCCACGTCCAGGAAGTTTATTTGGGATGCCCAGGCCGTGAAGGTTGGAGACAAAACGCCATTGGCGCAGTCGTTATATCCGAAAGAGGCAAATCCCTTGTGGGAGCGCGAGTCCACGAAAGCGATTAAAAATGCATTGGAGTTGTATTCAGAACGGACTTTCGAGTATCCTTATCCGGTAGCCTATTCGATTCATAGTGCTCACCAGGGAATGGAGTATCCGATGATTTGTTTTAATGGTGAGCGTCCTAAAAAAGATGGTTCATATTCAAAGCAGACATTGTACGATCTTGTCGCCGTCGTGATTCACGAGG
>DASQTN010000441.1:0-2814 GCA_035641895.1 Chryseolinea sp.
ATACGAAAGATATCAACTCAGTTTTTTTGAAGGGGCACTATTTAAGCAGACATAATCTTGATAGTTTGATGAAGGTTCAGCAGACGGCGTATTATTACAAGAATTGATCGTACAACTGACGCCATGTTGTTTATCGCAAAATATCTTCTCTTGTGCCTTCAGCTATCTTTCCTACTTGTTCGATCAATTCTTCAGCTATTCCCAATTCACGAAGCGTAGCATTCAGGTTTTCAATAACCGCATCAAAATGTTTGTCTTTTAATCCTGCTTTAACAAGATGTGAATGACTCTCTTTCAACGATTTTCCGGAAAAATTTATCGGAGCGCCCAAAGCGTAAGCTAGAAACGTTTTCATTTTATAGGATTGAGTTTCCATATCTACCCATCGGAAAAAATGACTTATACGCTCGTCATTAATGACATGAGCGTAAAAAACATTTACGGCGACGTCGACAGCTTGCATGCCACCCAATTGTTCAAATAAGGAATGTTTGTTATTCGATAGCGTAAATTTCATGTTGAAATTACACAGCCCTGCTTTGTCATTTGTTTTGGTGAAATGAACTTCGTGATCAAGTATTACTTGGTTTTTGCTTAGCATGACAAAGCAGGGTGTTGATATTTTACTTTTTAATTACCTTGAGGGCAGTGGATTTCAACGCGGTTTCAATTCGTATGACGTATAACCCTGGAGTTGCTTGATTTCCGTTATCATGATTTCCATCCCACATCACAGAATGGACGCCGGATACTTGTGCTTCCTGACGTAAAGACCTGATTTTCGTTCCCGATTTGTCATATACATTTACCTGCACTGCGCTGGGTTCGGGGAGCGAATAATTTATTTCAGTGCTTGTAGTAAACGGATTTGGAAAATTTTTCAGATCAAAAATATTTTCAGTCTCCTCTGCGCTGCTTGATAGGTCATCTGCTTCATGTTTCATGAAAAATTCTTGTGGCAGCGTCGCTTTTCTTGCATTAGCGAGTCCGGATTCCCCTATTACAACATGACCTACAGGTGCTACAAGCGTAACAGCTTTGGTAATGTACATAGGTTCATTGTAGGCGCCTTTGACGATATTCACAATCCCATTAATTTCTGCACCCTCAATGCCATCCCACACTTCGAAATAAGGTTTGTCGATTGCGCCAGTGCTGGCATCCCATTCACTACTTTGATCTACGTATACCATAACTGTTGAAAAGAAATTATCAACAGTGCTCAGCAAGTCATCACTCCGAAATCCCGTACCAACAGAGGGAGGCCAACGGAGAAAATCATTATGTACGCCAATGGCGATATTATACCCACTGTAAGTAATCGGGGCGCCGGCATCACCATCGGATAATGTTATGTCTCCCTCATTGTTAGTGTATAGCACGAGATCGTCTCTATCTCCGTCCGCAAAGTCTAAATATTCTTCCGAAGGCAGTAATTTGGCTTCATATCTTTTTAGGGTCCTGTATTGGGTGCCATAAATTATATCAGTAGTAGTTTCACCATAATGAAATATGTCGACAGGCGTTTCGAGTGATTCAAGCGTGAAGGAGCCAGGGTTTCTTGCAACTTGAAAATATTGCTGCTGCCTTTCACCAGGACGTAAGCCAGTGCTGTTCGGTAATGCTTCGACTATCCCCCAGGAGGTAGTCCATTGCCCGTAATCTTCCTCCTTGGAAATATCATAATGATACTTATTTTTAAAGTCAAACGTTATGCTACTGATATCGATAGTGTTTACACTGAGCGGATACTGATCCTCTGGCCCCGGGTGATTCACAGTTCCATAATTTGCTGACGCCGGTATATTGAATTCAATAATGTCGTAATCACCATTAACCACTAAATTGTACAATATTCTTTTGGCGGAAACTATTGCACCATTGGCAGCAATCCATCCTGTTCCATATGATTTGTTTCCATTACTAAATCTCCCGACCGCTGCGGCATGCGGTAATAAGTCATAGTCTATCGTACTACTGTTTGTGTTCGGTGACTGATTGGTAAGGTTTTCTCTGCCTTGGCTTACTGTTCGATTAGTTTCTATTTTGCCATCACTGACTTTAATCGCATCGATAAAGACCGTATTCTTTTCGCCCTTCGCGGAAAACAAAGAAACCTTTACAGTGCTGCCATTAAAATAAGCCGAACTAAAACTCCAATTCTCCAGGTCTTTCTTTCGCAATTCTTGCCTTGCTCCATCGGTTCCTTCGAGGATAAGATAGCTTTCATCTCCAAGTTGTGTCCCTTTGAAATACAAACGTAGAAAGGTGGATGCTGATTCATTTACGTTTGTGAGTACCAATAACGAAGACTCAGGTGAAGGGCCTGCTTCATGAGAAAAGGTATATGGTATCTTTTGGGCCCATACTGGTAACGTTATGCACAAGTTCACGCATACCATTATCAACATCATTGTTATTTTCATATATACTTGAATAAAAATGAGTGATAACTTATTGAAGGCTTACAAGTACAAGAACCAATCCTTTCCCGTTTTGCATGGAGGTCATTGCTTTTCCTATTGTCGCGCCGCGGCCGGCGTCATGATCGGTTACTTTCATGGCATGACCTAGGGTAGGGGATGTAGTAAGTAAATCACCCGGTTTGATTTCCCCATAACTTGCATCGACCAAGCAATAAACTCTTCCTGTTAATGCCACCGGATGTTTACCATTGGCAATCGTTCCTTCCTGCCCCATCAACATTCCAGGTTGGATGCCACCAGCGCCGCTGATAATGCCTGCAACAGTTTTATCATACGCTTTCTTTGAAATGTGTAGTTGTCCGGAATTATCCGAACTGATACTCACAAC
>DASQTN010000442.1:0-6647 GCA_035641895.1 Chryseolinea sp.
CACGTCTTCAACGTGAGTTGCGATCCACCATTCATTTCCCCACGCATCTTTAATTCCACCCGAGCGATCACCATAAAATTCGTCAATCGGTTCACGCAATGAAATACCATTAGCATTAATTGCATTCTGATAGGTATCATCTACATCATCGACATACAAATACAATCGTGAGGCGCCCGCAGGATATTTTTCAGTGGAATCGCTAACCATTATTTGCGAATCACCGATTTGTACACTTGCATGCATGACCCTTCCGTCTTTGGTTTTCATTATCGACATTGTTTTTCCACCGAAGGATTGTTCAATAAATCGAATCAGGCCATTTGCGCCATCCACCACCAGGTACGGTGTTACTGAATGCATCCCTTCTGGAACTGCTTTCACCGATTTGCTCTTTTGATTTTTGCGTTGATTTTCCATGATGATTAATTTTGTGATATATAAAAAACAACCGCCTTTTGACCGTTTTGTTCCATAGAGCAATTTTTTCAAAACTGACGGCAGCTAGCTACGTGAAAAACATAGGACAAAAATCGAAGACAGACACTGGTTAAATTCTTGTATAACACGTGAAAATTTGATATCTTAAAGCTTGAATTTTGCCAGAAATATGGGCCGAACAGAATTTCTTCTTACGCTAGCACTTACCATTGTTTTGACGACCCTGATTGTCATGACAGCTAACTGGATTGAGAAAAACAAGAAGAAACACCCCGAACTGCATAAGCGTAGAGGCCTAATTGCCAGTATGCTTTATGTTCTCATGAACTTGAGGGATTTCGGTTAATTCGAAGTCAGCCAAATTAGCTTCGAGTCAAATCAAAGATCATATCCACCCGTGCACGAAAGACATTGATTCGCGTAAGAATCATATTCATCGTAAGCTGGCCCCGGTTTTCCAAATAATGTGATGATCCTGTCAATCCTTAAGCTCGCTTCGGGTTCAAGCGTAATGAACAGTCCTTTGCCATTGATATCCTCCATTTTGATGACTCTTCCCTCAATGGAGTCGACCACCTGATCACTGTTGAAATAGAAAATTTTTCCCGTCGTACGTTTTACGATTTCCTCTTCTATGATTTCTTTATAAACGAACTGTACCGGTGTGTATGACGTTTCCATCTTACTTTTAATATTGTTTGAAAAATACCACTATACTTTTATCAAATACTTGTCCAACCATTCTAATACAATTTTTCGCATCTCCGGCAGCTCTTCATGGGGACAGTCAAATAATTCGATGCGACAATCTTCTGGCTTCCCGGCTTTCGCGTAAAGCGGCAATAAGTAGTCCCGAACTTTCTCGACTCCCTTAGGAGGCGTGAGATCATCAAAACGTCCATTGAGGCTCACATGAGGTCTCGGTACTATCAATTCATTAATCGTTTTGGTTTCAAAATGTTTCAATAATGACGGAACGTAATAATAAATGCCATGTCCTTTTAAATTGTGGGCCTTTATTAATTCGTCAAAATCGGTCATGCAGCATAAGTCGATGCAAGTAGTGATTCGCGTGTCCAGGGCTGAAAGCCACCATGCCTTTGTTGCGCCCATGGAAAGACCGAATACACCTACCCTCGTTGTGTCGACCTCCGGTCTTGATAACAAATAATCGAGAGCTTTCATTTCATCGTAGAGCATCATTCCAAATAGTGTTTGTCCCTGCCAAAGCATCCGTTTGAACGTATCCATTTCCGTGTTTTCCTTTCGTTCACCAAAACACCAGCTGTCAATAGCCAGGGTGACAATACCTTTCTGGGCATATACAGATGCGTAAGGTGGCATCACAGAACGACCGTTTAGCAATTCATCTTTGCCGATATTGTAAGTGCCGAAGTGAGCATGGCAATATAGCATGCAAGGCGCCTTGGGCTTTATCTTTTCCGGCACCAGTAAGATGCCGGGGACTCGCTCGATTCCATTAAAATCAAACTCCAAATATTCAAGCGTGTAGCCGTCATGTTGTTCCTTTCTCAAAAGGACGGGGGCTTTTGGCGAATGCTGGGTAGGCAGATCTCCAAGCAACGAAAACAGTTTTTCACGCTTAGCTTTTTGATCAATGATAATTTGAAATTGACTTGGTTCCATAGCTGTGGCAACACTTAATGGTGAGAGCATACCCGCGGCAGAAGCTGCTATTGAATGTTGCAAAAATTTCCTTCTGGGGATTGGCATACGATATTATTCGCAGACAATTTAGGGACAATAGAGACAACATTAGAATGTTGCCTGACCATTTAAATACATTACAAGATTCTTTCACAAGGGAATCCAGCAAATCATAGCACCGTAGTCCGTATTATTAATGGTCCACCAGGATTATGACATTGCCGGCCTTTAAACCAGCTTCAACGTACCGGTGGGCTTCGCGAACCTCATCTAACGTGAATCGCTTATCGATGACCACTCGCAATTTTTGTTCTTCAATAAGCTTTCGTATGAAGTCAAAGGCCTCTGGCTGATAACTGGCAAATTTTGAAATGACTTTCTTATCGCTTGTAAGCGAAGTAAAAAGCCCTCGCAACATACCGGTAACCGTTGGATTACCCAACACATACCGGCCTTTATGATTCATTGATTTAAGGCATCGCGAATACGAACTTTTACCAACAATATCGATGATAACGTCATACTTCTTGCCATTTCGTGTGAAATCCATCTGAGCGTAGTCGATCACCTCATCAGCACCGAGCTCGCGCAGCATCGGCAGCTTATTTATGCTATCAACGCAGGTAACCAACGCGCCGTATGACTTAGCAAACTGAAGCGCATAGGTCCCAATGCTCCCACCAGCTCCATTGATTAATACCTTTTCACCCGGAGTGATTTTTGCCTGCCTTACAAAATGTAAACCGTTTATTCCTCCGGTCGTAATTGTGGCTGCCATTTCATAGCTCATCTTGTCCGGAACGAAAGGATTCGGATATTTTTCCGGAACACACAAATACTGTGCGTGTGCCCCCAGCCTTATCGTGGTAGACCCAAATACCGCATCGCCTTTATTAAACCGCGTGACTTTATTTCCAACAGCTACAATTTCGCCAGCGTACTCCTGTCCTAAAATTCCGCTTCTCGGCTTTGTGATTCCTAACATTAGCCTTAACGGAAGCCAAAACAAAACCGGGATATCAAATCTTCGTATCTCGCAATCTCCAGCGGTCAAGGTCGAGGCATAAAGTTTGATCAATACTTCATTTTCCTTTGGGACGGGTTGGGGAACATCACGGATTTGGATGACGTCCGGACTTCCGTATTGAGTACACACAACTGCTTTCATTTGCGGAATATTAGTGTTCAAATGCTCGCCAGGACTGCTTACGACGAAGCTCCCGACAAAATGTTACGGATTTGAGTATAATCCAAACGATGCTCTCAATTGCTGCATGTTAAATTTAGCATCTGGCGGAGGCATTTCGAAGCCCAAGTACAAAATGGGGCTTTTTCACTTCAATTAAAACGTTTGCAGTAGTATCTTTGTTAATCGATATGGGATCTTACAATTTAAGAAAGCTATGCCTGTCTATCACTCTTTAGGGATAAAGCCAACCAAGCGGCACACAATTTTTGAAAAACCAAACGGCGGCTATTACTATGAACAGCTATTTGGAACGGAGGGTTTTCATGGGATGGCATCGCTCCTTTATCATACTCATCGCCCGACGGAAGTCAAACAGGTAAAAGAAGTAATCGATTTGACGCCCAAGATGGCGCAGGAAAAAAGTCTTGTAAGCCGAAAGCTCATCGGGTTCGATATTGCCCCTCAAGATGATTTTTTAGAAAGTAGAACACCGCTACTGATTAATAGCGACGTTCATATCGGCGTCATGGCGCCGCGAAAATCGATGACCGAATACTTCTATAAAAATGCGTCAGCCGACGAGTTACTGTTTATTCATAAAGGGTCTGGAAAACTAAAGACACTATTAGGAGCCTTGAATTTCAAGTATGGCGATTACCTGATCATTCCACGTGGCATGATTTATCAAATTCACTTTGATACCTCGGATAACCGATTGCTTTACGTAGAATCATTTAGCCCGATTTATACTCCTAAGCGATATAGAAACGAATTCGGACAACTGTTGGAGCATGCGCCATACTGTGAGCGGGATCTCGTTCTTCCAACAGATTTAGAAACACACGATGAGCAGGGCGACTTTCTCATCAAGATCAAAAAACAGCACAGCCTTTATCATTACATTTATGCAACTCACCCTTTCGATGTCGTCGGATGGGATGGATATAATTATCCCTACGCATTTTCGATACACAACTTTGAGCCGATCACCGGAAGGGTACATCAGCCTCCGCCTGTTCACCAAACTTTTGAAGGTCACAACTTCGTAGTCTGTTCATTTTGTCCCCGGCTATATGATTACCATCCGAGATCGATTCCCGCGCCATATAACCACAGTAATATCGATTCCGACGAAGTGATCTATTACGTCGACGGCGATTTTATGAGTCGAAATGACATATCACAAGGACATTTTACACTTCACCCAGGAGGTATTCCCCATGGGCCACACCCTGGTGCAATGGAGCGAAGCATTGGAAAAACGGAAACAAAAGAACTTGCTGTAATGGTCGATACTTTTCATCCGCTGATGGTAACGGAGGCTGGTATGAAGGTCGATGACGGAAAATATTTTAAATCATGGCTTGAGCATTAATCACTATTGACTGCAAGATGGAGGTAGCTGTACCGCTACTTAACGCCTGCTGCGGTTGACAAACAGAAGAAAACAATGACGCCAAAGACTTCAACACTTAAGGATATTCATCAAGATGTAGTCAACGATTTTCTTCCACTCCTTGGAACTGATTACATTGAGCTATATGTAGGTAATGCGAAACAATCAGCGCACTACTATCAGCACGCATTTGGGTTTTCACTGGTGGCCTATTGCGGACCAGAAACCGGCCAGCGCGATTATGCTTCTTATGTTTTGCAGCAAGGAAAAATCCGTTTGGTGCTCACTACCGCATTGAGCTCAAAAGGACCGATAGCAGAACATGTCCAACGCCATGGTGATGGGGTAAAAGTTTTGGCGTTATGGGTCGATGACGCAACAAGTGCTTATGCCGAGACGACAAGTCGAGGGGCCGTTGGGGTGACTCCGCCAAAAACTTCGCGCGACGAATTTGGCGAGGTAGTAACATCGTCAATCAAGACTTATGGCGACACCATTCACACGTTCATTGAACGTAAAAATTATTTCGGACCTTTTCTTCCCGGATATATTCATTCAGAAAGTCTGTTTCAAACAACACCTATTGGCCTAAAATATGTGGACCACTGCGTTGGCAATGTGGCGCTGGGCGATATGAACAAATGGGTAAAATTCTACGAGGATGTCATGGGATTTAAATTACTGATCACCTTTGATGACAATGATATTTCTACCGAATACACCGCCCTGATGTCAAAGGTTGTATCGAACAAAAACGAATACATCAAATTTCCCATCAACGAACCGGCTGAAGGTAAGAAGCGATCGCAGATAGATGAGTATCTGGATTTTTATCAAGGCGCTGGAGTACAACACATTGCTATTGCCACAGATAATATAATTCACACGGTCACAGAACTTAAAAACAGAGGTGTTGAATTTCTCACCATCCCCCCCACTTACTACGACGATCTGTTACAACGTGTAGGCAAAATTGACGAGGACCTCCAGCCCCTGCGTGATTTGAATATTCTGGTGGATAGAGATGAAGAAGGCTACTTGCTCCAAATCTTCACCAAACCTGTGGAAGACAGGCCTACATTATTTTTTGAAATTATTCAGCGGAAAGGCGCAAAATCATTTGGTAAAGGGAATTTCAAGGCGCTGTTCGAAGCCATTGAGCGGGAGCAGGAAATAAGAGGCACATTATAACAAAGTTTTCTGTGGACAACGCAATTAATAAGGGAAGGCAGTCATTAACTTCCTGGATCGATATACCGGCCGACTGTGACTTTAGCATCCACAACATTCCATTTGGTGTGTTTAAGACCAGCACTATTCCACCGCGATGTTGCACGGCTATCGGCAATTTTGTTGTGGACTTGGTTGTGCTGGCAGAGCATGGGTACTTTAATTCCCTGAAAATTCCGTCCACGACGTTCAAGAATGAATATCTAAATGACTTTATTTCTCTTGGAAAGGAACAGACGAACAAGGTAAGAGAACGGCTAATTCAATTATTTGCCGTGGAGAATGAAGAACTTCAACATAACGCTAACCTCCACCCTATTGTGCTTTACGATCAGTCGGACGTTACGATGATCCTGCCCATTCGAGTCGGTAATTATACTGACTTTTACTCGAGTAAAGAGCATGCAACTAACGTGGGGGCCATGTTCCGCGATCCTAACAATGCACTGCTTCCTAATTGGAGACATTTACCCGTCGCTTATCACGGAAGGGCGTCATCTATAGTGGTGTCTGGCACCCCGCTTGTACGGCCGTTAGGCCAATTCAAGAAAAGTAAGGATGACGAAGCTCCTATTTTTGGGCCAACGCTTGCGCTGGATTATGAACTTGAGATGGGATTTGTTATTGGGAGAAATTCAAATTTAGGCGTGCCGGTCTCCGTTCAAAATGCCCAGGATTATATTTTCGGATTTTTATTGTTCAACGATTGGTCAGCACGCGACA
>DASQTN010000443.1:0-4604 GCA_035641895.1 Chryseolinea sp.
GATAAAGATGTGCGCGTGGTAATCACTACAGACCATGGAACCATTCGCGTAAAACGACCTTTTAAAATAATCGGAGACCGATCAGTCAATTCCAACCTTCGTTATAAGCAGGGTAAAAATCTTGGTTATGAGGGAGATAAAGTGATGCAGGTTCAGAAGCCGGAACGCTTATTTCTCCCGAAACTAAATGTTTCTTCCTCGTATGTTTTCGCTATCGAAGACCAGTTTTTTGCCTATCCCAACAACTACAATTACTATGTTAATTTTTATAAGGATACTTTTCAGCACGGGGGAGTAAGCATGGAGGAAATGATCATTCCTATTATTTTCTTAAATTCGAAGAACGTGTGATGACCTATGAAGATGGTGTGTTTCGGTCTGTTACGGTATCGGATTTGGAGTCGTTAGCAAAAGAAATCGTTGAAAAAATAAATACCATTAAGGTATGGCTTTTTAAAGGTGAAATGGGGTCTGGTAAGACTACGTTGATCAAGGCGGTCTGTAAAGTTTTGGGTGTGAACGAGGCGATGAGCAGTCCGACATTTTCAATTGTGAATGAGTACCAAACTCTTAACAATGGAAAAGTTTATCATTTTGATTTTTATAGAATTAAGGATGAAGTTGAAGCGGTAGACATTGGAACGGAAGAATATTTTTATTCGGGATATCCATGTTTTATCGAGTGGCCCGAAAAAATTCCCTCGCTTATTCCTTTGCAATACGCTGAAGTACACATTCAAGTTGAAACTGATACAAAACGAATTATAGCCCTCGCGGTCCATGACGGAAAAAAAGAAAACCGGATTTGAGGCATTAGCCAAAGCCAGCCTGCACCCCCAGGAAAAACTAATGGAAGTAAAAAAGGCAAAGCATTCCTTTTTTATTGGATTGCCTCGTGAAATATCCCTACAGGAAAACAGGATAAGCCTTACACCCGATGCGGTTGCCATCCTTGTAAACAACGGAAATGAAATTTGGGTTGAGGCAAAAGCAGGCTTAGGCTCGAAGTTCTCCGACAAAGATTACAGTGACGCAGGTGCAAAAATCGTTTATTCTCCGCAGGAACTTTATAAGGCGGACGTAATTCTAAAAATTGAACCTCCTACGTTGGAGGAAATCGACCTTATGCATCCAGGGCAGACGTTGATCTCTGCGCTGCAGATTGGACAGCTGAAAGTCGAATCGTTGCAGGGAATGCTCAAGAAAAAGATCATAGCATTAGCGTATGAATTCATTGAAGATAAAGTAGGGGGCATGCCGATCATTCGGGCGATGAGTGAAATAGCAGGGAGCTCTGTCTTATTGATTGCGTCCGAGTATCTAAGCACGGCAAATAACGGGAAAGGAGTAATTCTTGGTGGAATAACCGGCGTGCCACCAACAAAAGTTGTGATTATTGGGGCCGGAACTGTGGCGGAATACGCAGCGCGCGCGGCGCTGGGACTCGGTGCTGACGTGCAGGTTTTTGACAATCATCTTTACAAGCTCCGGCGCATCAAGCATTTGCTGGGGCAGCAAATTTATACTTCAACGATCGATACAATAACCCTGGGAGATACACTCAGGACGGCGGACGTGGTGATTGGCGCGCTACGCGCAGAGAAAGGTAGAGCGAGGCACGTTATAACAGAAGAAATGGTCACTCATATGAAAGAGGACTCGCTCATTATTGACTTAAGCATCGATCAGGGGGGATGTGTTGAAACATCGGAAATTACGACATTGAGCAAACCTGTCTTCAGGCGCCATGGGGTTATTCACTATTGTGTGCCGAACGTGGCATCACGTGTCGCACATACAGCAGCCAATGCGTTAAGCAATATTTTTACACCAACGATCTTGCGAGCAGCGGAAGAAGGTGGAGTGGAGCCGATGATCTTTTCACACAAGTGGTTTATGAAGGGTGTGTATACCTATAAAGGTGGCTTGACCAATGAGCACGTTGCGCGCAAATTCGGATTGAAGCACAAAAATATTGAACTTTTGATGGCCGCTCGAATCTAGTCCCCTATAGTACCCGTAACGATCCGGTCAATTACCCGCAAGAAGGGGGATTGCCCCAAAGACCAACCATCACTAAATTTTCGTATAGAATATTTCCCATCCTATGAGAAATTTAGTGAGCGTTTTATTGCTGTTTACTTTTGTTTCCGGGAGTTATGCGCAAGCTGTAGTGCCGGCGAATGTTCGGGCTACTAATACACTCGACAAATTAAATGATCTGGACGGCATTAATACAGGTGATATCTTATACGGTATTCCGTTACCTGAGGGTAAAACCATTGGCGATACTTACCTGGACACGCATTGGAGGAAGTCTTCGATCTTGTTATACGACAACGAGAAGTTAATTGAGGGCTTTCCGGTCCGCTATGATATAATGACGGACGAACTTGAGATCAAGTCGACAAAAGGCATTAAGGTTTTGAAAGGCTCGAAAATCAAAAGCTTTGTTTGGATTGACTCTCTTTCGAAAACACCTGATTATTTTGTGAATGCGAAAGATTTCAAGGATTCAGATGGAGTTCCGTTTAGCGGATTTTTTCAGGTACTTGCTGATGGATCCCTTCCCTTATTCAAAAAAACATTGATAGATATTAAAAAGGCGGATTACAATATCCAATTCAACGTTGGCAGCTCCAACGACAAGATCTTAAAGAAAAATGAATTCTTCGCCCTTAAGGAAAATCAGGTAGTAGAACTTCATACTTCAAGGAAAAAACTTATTCCGTTATTCGCTGGCAAAGCTGAACAAATGGAGCAGTTTATTAAGGAAAATAAACTTTCCTCGACGAAAGAGGAACAGCTCAAAATAATTTTTGAGCATTACAATTCGCTTTTGAATAACTAATGGATTAAGTCTGCGGTAGTCGGTGCCTCTAGTTACCTCGAGCTTTAGCTCGAGGTAACTAGAGGCACCGGTGGTTTGGGCTTTAGCCCAATTATGAAGTTGGGCTAAAGCCCAAAGGTTTCTAATTTCTATCCACGAGCTAAAGCTCGTGGCAATTAACTCATTAAATTCTAGCAAGGCTTTCTTCCAGCGCTTTGATCTTTACTTCAGCATCGGCTTTTTTCTTTCGCTCCAACTCGATGACATGAGGCGGTGCACTGTTAACAAATTTCTCATTGGATAATTTTTTGTCGACGGACGCCATAAAACCGCGATGATATTCGAGATCTTTTAGGATTGTATCGCGTTCCTTGGCTGCATCGATCTTTCCTTCTATCGGAATGAAAAACTCACTGGATTTAATCACAAAAGTCTTGGCATTGCTGACCTTGTCGTGCGTCGGCAAAATATCATTAAGATTAGAAAGTTTTTTTATGATTGGCCAAAAGGAATTTATCAATTCTTGGCCTCCCGATTTTACAAGTAGATTTAAAGTTTCCTTTGGTGAAATTCCTTTTTCGTTCCTCGCATTCCTGATTTCAGTAATAATTTCAAAAGCAACTGCTCCTTCGTTTAGAATTGCTTGATTTGGAGACTGTGGTTTGGGCCAAGAAGAAACTATGATGCAGTTTTCCTTCCGCTCTTTTAATTCATGCCAAAGCTCTTCCGTTATAAAAGGCATGAAAGGGTGCAATGCTTTCAACAACGTCTCAAAGAATTCTACAGTTTTCGAATACGTCACAGCATCGATCGGGTTTCCGAATTCCGGTTTGACCATTTCAAGATACCAGGAGCAGAAGTCATCCCAGATCAGTTTATAAACTGTCAGCAACGCCGCCGACATTCTGAACTTTGAGAAATCGTCGTTCAGAACGATCAGTGAATCATCCAACTTCGATTGAAACCACTCTACAGCCAGCGAATTTTCGTCCGGTACAGCAATAGAAGAATCCACCGTCCATCCTTTTACCAAACGAAATGCATTCCAGATTTTGTTAGCAAAATTTCTCCCTTGTTCAATCAATTTCTCATCATAGGGCAAGTCGTTTCCTGCTGGGGAGCTGAATAACATTCCAGCACGAACGGCATCTGCTCCAAAGTTTGAAATAAGGTCCAATGGATCCGGAGAATTGCCAAGGGACTTCGACATTTTTCTTCCGAGCTTGTCGCGCACGATCCCCGTCAGATATACATTTTTGAATGGCATTTTCCCGCGATATTCATAACCCGCAATGATCATCCGGGCCACCCAAAAGAACAGAATTTCAGGGGCGGTAACCAGGTCGTTGGTCGGATAATAGTAATTGAGATCGCGGTTTCCCTTATTGCCTGGATCTTTGAAAACAGTGGTATCAAAAACAGCGATGGGCCAAAGCCAACTGGAGAACCAGGTGTCCATTACATCCGGATCTTGTTTTAATTTTTGATTTTTGAATGATGGATTTTGGATTTTGAATTTGGCTAGCGCTTCCTCTTCCGTTTTCGCAACAACATATAAGCCTTCCTCATCGTACCATGCAGGTATGCGATGTCCCCACCAAAGCTGACGGGAGATACACCAATCACGAACGTTTTCCATCCAGTGGCTGTAAGTATTTTTGAATTTTGGTGGGATGAGCTGGATATCATCATTCATCACGTGTTTTAATGCAGGCTGAGTAATCTGTTTCATTTTTAGAAACCACTGCAACGAGAGTCGGGGCTCAATGACAGC
>DASQTN010000444.1:0-3634 GCA_035641895.1 Chryseolinea sp.
TTAGCAGTAATGCTTACGGTATCAAGGTGGCGGCACAAACGTATTTTAACAAACTGCCGGATAGCCTTAATTTGAAGGAGGCCGCTGTGCTCGTCGGAATGCTTCAAGCCCCTTCGTTCTATAATCCCAAGCGAAATCCAAATAATGCGTTGTCGAAGCGTAATGATGTATTATTTAAATTGTTTAAGCATGGTTATATCAAGACCAGAGCGGAATACGAAGAACTCAGACTACAGCCCATCGAATTGAAGTATTCAATTGAAAACCACAATATGGGCCTTGCCACCTATTTCCGAACGGTCATCAAAAATGATTTAATGGCGTGGTGCAAAGAACACGGATATGATCTGGAGGAGTCGGGATTAAAAATTTATACGACGATTGACAGCCGCATGCAGCGTTATGCTGAGGAAGCGGTAGCTGAAAGCATGAGGCCTCAGCAAAAGACCTTTGATAATCATTGGAAAAAACAAAATCCGTGGATTGATGAGGACGGCAAAGAGCTGCCCGGATTTTTAGAATCCAGAATCAAACAATCAGAAGCCTACCGGGCGCTGCTGAAAAGATATGGCAAGGATCATGATTCCATTAAGATCATGCTGAATATAAAGAAACCAATGACTGTGTTTACCTGGAAAGGTGAACGCGATACTTTGTTCAGTTCTATGGATTCCTTGAACTATTATAAAAGATTTCTGAACGCTGGCTTTATGTCCATGGATCCCCAAACGGGAGCAATCAAAGCCTGGGTGGGTGGTATTAACCACAAATATTTCAAGTATGACCACGTACGTCAAGGCACTCGTCAACCGGGTTCGGCGTTTAAGCCATTCGTGTATGGTACGGCGATGGAAGCGGGTTATAATCCCTGCTTAAGACTCCAGGATGTGTCCCCGTCGTTTGTTGTGCCAGGTGGCACATGGACTCCGCCGAATGCTGAAGGGGATAGAGGTACCGGAGCCTGGATGAATCTGAGACAGGCGCTGGCGAAATCAAAAAATTCTATAACGGCACAAGTACTTCAACGGGTTGGAGCTGAAAACGTAGTTGATTTTGCGCGAAGGGTGGGAATTAAAAGTCACCTTGACGCCGTTCCATCACTTTGCCTGGGTGTAAGCGATGTCTCGTTATACGAGATTGTAGGAGGCTACAGCACGTTTGTTAATCAAGGCATTCACACGCAGCCTTTCTATATTTCCCGTATCGAGGATAAGAACGGAAATGTGATTGAAAACTTCGTACCGAAAACGCGTCAGGCAATAAATGAGCAAACCGCTTTCAAAATGGTGTACATGCTTATGGGTGGAGTTGAGGAGGCGGGAGGTACTTCCGTCGCGCTTCCTTACGATTTGAAAAAAGACAATGAAATTGGAGGAAAAACCGGAACCACAAATAACGCTTCCGACGGCTGGTACATGGGCATCACGCACAACCTGGTTTCCGGTGCATGGGTTGGAGGAGATGAACGCAGCATTCACTATCGGGAGTGGTCATTGGGCCAAGGTGGCACTACAGCAAGACCGATCTGGGCGAAATACATGCTAAAGGTTTATGCTGATCCAACGTTAGAATATAAGAAAGGACAGTTCAGGAGACCTTCTGGCGGCTTGGATATGACAATGGATTGCAAGGCGTACGAGACAGACGACACAGTGAACGATCATCCGGAAAACTGGGATCCAAACCTTTAATTATGGCGGATCTGGATGACCGGCTCAGAGACGTCGTTCAACGCTTACCCGACTCTCCAGGTGTTTATAAGTTCTATAATCAAGAAGGTGTTCTTATTTACATCGGTAAGGCTAAGAGCATTAAAAAGCGCGTCAGCAGCTATTTTTCAAAAAGCTCTGGCATCAATCGGAAAACTTTAAGGCTGGTATCTGAAATCGTTAACATCGATTATACCGTGTCAAACACGGAGTTTGACGCGCTCCTGCTTGAAAACAACTTCATCAAGCAGAATCAACCGAAGTATAATATCTTACTGAAGGACGATAAAACGTTTCCGTATATCTGTATTTTGAAGGAACGTTTCCCCAGAATCATTTATACACGAAAGTACTTGCCCGAACAGGGTGAATACTTTGGTCCATATTCAAGCGTGGTTGCGATGAAAAACGTGCTGGAATTAACGCGTAAGCTTTATTCCATCCGGACCTGCAGCTTACTCCTCAGTGAAAATAACATCGAGCAAAAGAAATTTAAGGTATGCCTCGAATATCACCTTGGAAATTGTAAAGGGCCCTGTGAGAACCTTTACGCTGAAAAGTCTTATCGCGAAGAAATCGAACAGGCACGCAATATTTTAAAGGGTAACATCAATATTGTATACCAATATTTCATCAACCAGATGAAGCAGGCATCGACGAACCTTGAATTTGAACGCGCTCAACGATTCAAGGAAAAGTTAGATA
Source organism: Chryseolinea sp. (assembly GCA_035641895.1). Classification (GTDB taxonomy): domain Bacteria; phylum Bacteroidota; class Bacteroidia; order Cytophagales; family Cyclobacteriaceae; genus Chryseolinea. The sequence goes on from DASQTN010000444.1 coordinate 2,415, forward strand.
CGCTTGAGCGATTTCAATCTAAATCGTTGGTAGTAAATCGGGATCTCACGGATATCGATGTGTTTACCATTTCCAGCACAGAGGGGTACGCTTACGTTAACTATTTGCAGGTAAAGGAAGGAGCAATAATCTATTCCAAAACCGTAGAACTCAAAAAAAAGCTGGATGAGTCCGATGAAGATTTGCTAAGTTTTTCGGCTTGGGAACTGCGGGAACAAACTGACAGTCACAACACGCAGATTTTTACGAACATCCCGATAATAGTACCGGAGAATAATATCGAGAATGTCGTTCCAAAAATTGGGGACAAGAAAAAATTACTGGCCTTGTCCATAAAGAATGCGCTTGAACTAAAGAAGGACAAAGAGATTCTGCGCGAGGGAAAGAAATCAAAACAACGGGAGGTGCTTATTACGCTGCAAAAAGATCTGCAGCTGCGAGCTGTTCCGAGTATCATCGAGTGCTTCGATAATTCAAATTTCCAAGGTACTACGCCGGTTGCCTCGATGGTACGTTTTGTAGAAGCCAAACCCGATAAAAAAGGATATCGCCATTTCAACATCAAAACTGTTGAAGGTGCCAATGACTTCGCATCTATGAAGGAAATCGTTTGGCGGCGTTACAAGAGAATATTAGACGAGGCCGCTAAACTTCCGGACCTCATTGTTGTAGATGGGGGCAAAGGCCAACTGAGCAGCGCATGCGAGGCACTAAAAGAACTCAACATCTATGGCCAGGTTCCAATCATCGGTATTGCGAAAAAACTGGAAGAAATCTATTATCCGGAAGATCCATTTCCGCTGCACATCAATAAGAAGTCACAAGGGTTATTATTACTACAACAAATTCGGGATGAAGCGCATCGTTTTGCCATAACGTTCCATCGGCAGAAGCGAAGCAAAGGTCAATTGAAAACAGAAATTGAAGGCCTGGAAGGCATTGGAGAAAAGACTGCGTTAAAGCTCTTGAAGCATTTTAAGTCAGTAAAGAAAATAAAGGAGGCCTCTTTTGAGGACATTGAAAGCCTCATTGGAAAAAAGAAAGCTGAAATTGTTAAGGGATAAAATTAACTGTAGATTTTCTTAACCGCTAAGGCGCTAAGACGCAAGGAATACTGATGTGTTGCGGGTGTCAAAGTAGTTATTGCAACAACCTTGCGTCTTTGCGGTTAATATCATTTCCATAAAAAGAAAAAGGGAGGCCGATGACCTCCCTTTTTC
>DASQTN010000445.1:0-5794 GCA_035641895.1 Chryseolinea sp.
ATCACAATAATTTCGGTAAGATAAACGCCTTGCACAATACTCACCAATTCACCATGCCATAGCATCCAATGTCGGTAGAAAACGTCGGCGCCGTACGACTAAAGTGCCGTAGGTACGAAATGTTTCAAGTGTATAAAAAAAATAAAGGGTACCTGAGGGCACCCTTATTTTCAAACCTCTTAGAGTGCAATTTTAATAATAGCTGTAGACGGCCACTTCACTTGCTTGCGCACTGGTTGCTGTTCGTTTTTCAAGCAAGCCACTTTCTCCAAACTCATACGACAAATCATATACGAGTTCGATGCCATCACGTTCCAAACGATAAATCGAAGGAAGCTTCGTCTGGGTTTGAACAGTTGGAAGAATATCTACCATCGGAAATGGATTAGCCGCATCAATATACCCTTCGTAGGTACGGGTCTCTAGTAAAATAGGTTCTTCTCCATCTTTAGCTGGTGCAAAGGAAAATGATTTATATACATTACCATCCTGATAATAAAGATATGCGAATTGTCCTCCGACCGCATACTGCCCGTCATCTTGCAAATAATAGCTAACCATAGCTGAGATATTTCCATATTCATCATACGTATAAACTATGTATGATTTCAAAACACCGTGATTAATTTTTTCAGACTTAATGATGCGGTTGTTTTCCCATGTAAATACCTGTTCGATGCCGGGATAAAGGTTTATTTTTTCAAGCTGCCCCGCTGGGTTGTAATAATAAGTTTCAGTTCGGCTAGTAGTTGCAGGTGTCGCAGTCTCTGTATACACTTTGGATATTCTTCCTAGCGAATCGTATTCGCGTGTTTTTCTAAGACTCCAGGAACCAGCGCCAATTTCATAGCCTTTAGGTTTGTTGATCAATTCGTCATCATAAATTTTAAACGACTCCTTTGATTTAGAGCCCTTGGTAATATTCGGACTAGTCTGTGAGATATTGAATTCGATTTCACGTTCACCTGTAATGATCGAGTTGTCAATTGGAATTACCTTAAAAGAAATTACACCGATTTCGGGGGCAATTGGTAAAAGTAATTTACCGTTAGTAAAAGCTGGTTCTGTAATAAAATGCTGGCCATAAACCGCATCCGAACCTTTAACATCAACAACAACCTCGCCCGCTGATGTGAGCACTTTGGAAAGTTGCATTTGAAGCAGATGCCCTTCTAAATTATTTTCTTTGATGATGGCATTTGCGGGAATAAAATCCACGGAACTAAGAGTGGCCGGAGGTTTATCGACCGATGGCGGTGGGGCTATAGGATCTGAGTCCTCGTTACAACTGGTTATAAACGGAACCACAAAAGCAATTGCAAATAGTTTAATCAATAGATTTTTTTTCATATTTAGTTTGATGGACATGGACATACTATGTGGTGGGATTCCCTCGCTTGTCTTTCGGACAGAGTCGAGATCATTCGAACCAATGCGTTTATTGTTTCAAATAAAAAGGGAGTTGTCTTTAGGAACTGTTTGCCAGAATTATCAATTCATCGTCGAGCAATTAAAACTGATTGCAGGTCTTAACGGACAACCCACAAACAGGTTTGGCCATTTTTGTAAAAAATGTAAAAATTCTAACGAATAGAATCCAGGGGTTTCCGATTATGGTCAAGGTCGCGGGACTTTTTCATTTCCGAGGGCGTAAGTCCGGTAACCTTTTTAAACTGTGCCGACAAATGCGCTACACTACTATAGCCCATACGGTTGGCAATCTGACTTAAATTTAACTCATCATAAAAAAGTAACTCTTTAACTTTTTCAATTTTCTGACGGATAATGTATTGCTCAACCGTAATACCCTCGACGCTGGAAAATAAATTGCTGAGGTAGTTATACTCGTAGTGTAATTCATCAGATAAAATCGTCGACCAATTCACCTTTAAGTCGATCCGGGGAGAATGATGAACGATCTGAATAATTTTGTTTTTGATCGCTTCGATCAGTCGGGCTTTCCGGTCATCAATCCGTTCGAAACCCAAGCCAATCAGCCCCTCATCTAATTTTTTCTGTTGAAGATCTGATAGCTGGTCTTCAGCTATCGTCACCTCGCCCAGTGATACCTTTTCGGGATGTAGGCCCTGATTTTCCAATTCCTGCTTGACAGCCATAATACAGCGGTTGCATACCATGTTTTTTATAAATAGTGTCATGGATTCGGCATGTTCATTCGTCTGAGGATGTTGTGCTATTATAGTGATTTCTATTTTCCCTTCCATAACCCCAATGACGGTGAAAGAGTTTGCGACAGAGTATTCACAGAGCTATGAACAAAGTCCCTATAAATTTGTTAATAAACAATTCCAACCTGGCAAAATTTGCATGGGCTATTGAATAAACTAATGATTCCTATTAAAGATTATTCACCAGAAACTTTTTAAGAAGATGTTTGTTTATTTCGCTAACAAACATAAAGTCAAGAGCCTTCATAAAGTGTCCCCCCTGTAACATTTACTGTTAGTGAAAGAACTAAAATTTATGCCAGTAGATTTTCTCTCCGGCGGCGGCGAAATGGGCGAGCGTATCCGAGCTTTCGATTGGTCTAACACCTCCCTCGGCGCCATTGAATCTTGGCCACGCAGTCTCAAAACTTGCATTCAAATAATGCTTACTTCCCGACAACCGATATGGATTGGTTGGGGAAAGGACCTGATTAAACTTTACAATGATCCTTATAAAGCTATCGTGGGCGGTAAACATCCGTGGGCCCTGGGAACACCTGCATCGGTAGTGTGGAAAGAACTTTGGAAGGACATAGATCCCATGCTCAAGCAAGTAATGGTTGACAATCAAGGGACCTATGCCGAGGCGCAACTTTTGATCATGGAACGGAACGGCTATCCAGAGGAAACTTATTACACCTTTTCCTATACGCCTATCGCGGGCGACGATGGCGCTACCGAAGGGATGATTTGTGCCAACGTAGATGATACTGATCGAATCATAAGTGAGCGGCAACTGCGCACGCTGACTCACCTTGGTAAGTCTTTGGCCGCTGCTAAAACCGACGAAGAAGTTTTCCGGAGAACAATCAATACACTTGCTGAAAATTCGTATGATTTTCCTTTTGCGCTCTTATATGAACTTTCGGGCACTACAGCAAAACTCAGAAATTCCACTGGGCTGGGCGCGTCTACCTCCTTCATTCCAGAATTAATCGACCTGGAATCTGACGAAGGTATTTCACCCTATTGCGCTGAGGCAATTTTCCAGCGGAAGTCAATTGTAATCGAAGGTCTGGAAAGTAAAATAGTAACCACACCCAACGGTGCATGGCGAGTTTCACCAGATAAGGCAATAGTGCTGCCAATCGCGCAACGTGGACAACGGGTTCCATATGGGCTGTTGATCGCCGGTGCAAATCCATACAGACTCCTGGATGAAAAATATAACAGTTTTTTTGAGTTGATTGGAGATCTCGTAATAACCAGTCTTACAAACGTTCATGCTTTGGAAGAAGAGCGCCGGCAACTGGAGGCCCTGGCTGAAATTGACCGCGCAAAAACGGCTTTTTTTTCCAATATCAGCCATGAATTCCGAACGCCGTTGACCTTGTTTCTTGGACCAGTCGGAGATCTGCTAAATGATCCGACGATTACAGGAAACAATAAAGAAAGGGCGCAGGTCGCATTCCGAAATGCACAGCGAATGCAGAAGCTAGTGAATTTATTGCTTGATTTTTCCCGGATCGAAGCCGGCAGAATGGAAGCGAATTTTATACCTGTCGACCTGGTGTCTGTTACCGAAGATCTGATCAGCAATTTCCGTGCAGCGATCGAAAAGGCCGGAATGAAATTGAACTTCAACGCCGAAAAAATTTCACAGCCGGTTTATCTGGACATAGACATGTGGGAAAAGATTATACTTAATCTACTTTCCAACGCATTTAAATATACTGAAGAAGGCGCTATAGAAGTATCGATCGCCCGGAATGGCAATCATGTGGAAATAGCGGTCAAAGATACAGGTGTGGGTATTCCAGAAACAGAAATCGATAAAATTTTCGAACGGTTTCACAGGGTCCAAAATGTTAGAGGACGAACACAAGAAGGAACAGGCATCGGGCTGGCTATGGTAAAGGAATTGATCAAAATTCATGAGGGCCAGATTTCCGTTCAGAGCACGATGGGTCAAGGGTCTGTCTTTACTGTTAGTCTTCCCTTGAAAATCGACGATACCCACCAAGAAAACGTTGAGATGTTGCATAGCAGGATTGCATCTCACACTTCACCGTACGTAGAAGAAGCGCTTCAATGGATTCCTGAGACAAATGGAAAAGATGCGCCGCTTCAGACAGCCAATAAAAATATCAAACGTCAATACACAATATTGCTTGCTGATGATAATGCCGACATGCGAAAATATGTACAACGGCTGTTCGAAGCAGACTACAATGTGATTATTGTTGCAGACGGCGAAGAAGCATTTGAAAAAGCTGTTCGATACTGTCCGGACCTAATTCTATCGGATATCATGATGCCGAAGCTTGATGGCTTTGGTTTACTGAAAAAATTAAAAAACAATATTCCCACAAGGAATATTCCCCTGATCTTTCTTTCTGCAAGAGCGGGTGAAGAAGCAAAGGTTGAAGGTTTGCAAGCCGGAGCAGATGATTATTTAACGAAACCTTTCTCCTCCAAAGAATTAGTGGCCCGAGTTGCTAATCAGCTGTCAATTTCTTCCGCCAGAAGGCATGCCGAGAAAGAATTTTTTAACCTTTTTCTGCAATCCCCTGCGCACATTCACGTGTTTAAAGGTCCCGAGCATCATGTTGAATTTTTTCATCCACTAGCCATTCCGTTCACCGGCCGTGACATTACAGGCCTAAAGATCCGGGAAGCATTTCCACAAGTCAAGGGACAAGGGTTTTTTGAAATGCTTGATAAGGTGTACAACGAAGGTATAACGATTCATGCTCAAAATTCCAAAGCGATCGTCCCGGATAAGAATGGTGTCCCACAAGAACATTATTTTGATATCACGTACCTTCCATGGAGGGATTTGGACGGAAAAGTTCAGGGTGTATTACAATTTTCATTTGAGGTGACCGAAACCGCCAAGCAAAGAGTAAAGGCTGAAGCGAATGAAAAAAAGTTCCGTTCAATTGCTCAACAGGCACCTATCGCAATGGCCTTGCTTCTAGGACCATCACACATAGTCGAAGTAGCGAATGACCGTGTCCTTGATTTGTGGGCCAAATCACACAGCGAAGTAATCGGAAAACCTGTGTTAGAAATTTTTCCGGAAATTGTTGCACAAGGATTTGATAAACTGTTGTCTAACGTTTTCACGACGGGTGAACCATTTGTAGCAAACGAAATCCCTGTCACCTTCATGCGGCGTCAAGGTCCAGAACAAATATTCGTGAATTTGTTATATGAGCCATTTCGAAATGAAAAGAATGAAATAGAAGGAATTGTAGCGGTAGGGTTCGACGTAACAGAGCAGGTAAACGCGCGAAATAAGGTTGCGGAAGCGGAATTAAAGTTCAGAACGATTATAGAACAAACCCCTTCGCCTCTTTGCATTTTTAAAGGTGAAGAGATGGTCCTCGAAGTTGGCAATGATGCGGCCCTCGCGGTATGGCAAGGTGGAAGCGAAGTTATTGGTAAACGGTTAGTCGACATAGTACCGGAAATGGCACGTCAACCATTTCTTGAACTGATGCTGGATGTCTACCATAACGGAGTTACGCGCTATGGATATGAAGCACCTGCTTTCTTCATCAGAAAAGATGGAACGACCGACAATCGTTTTTTCAATTTTATTTATGTTCCATATCGTGATG
>DASQTN010000446.1:0-3507 GCA_035641895.1 Chryseolinea sp.
CCTTTTGAATCGATGTTCAAAATCCTTGATTCCCCAGATAATTTGTGTTTCCTTATCTCGCAAGTTTGCGAGCGGTAGGATCATGTGATTATAAACTTGAGCCAGAGCGGAACCATGGCCATTAAAATGTGTCATACTTTCCCGATCGGCTTCCAGTATGGCCTGATAAGTTTCTGGTTCACGCATTTCCATCCAGGAGAGAAGCGTTGGACCAAAGTTGAAACTTATTTTAGAGTAGTTATTAATGATATTTTTAATAACACCTTTCTCGTTGAGGATTCGCGATGCAGTATTCGGCGCATAACATTCGGCAGAAATCCTTTCGTTCCAGTCGTGATAGGGATGTGCTGAATCCTGTACTTCTATTACTTCCAACCATGCATTTTCACGAGGAGGCTGATAAAAATGCCCGTGAATACAAATATATTTTTCCAAGTTATTTCGCCGTTATTTCGTTATCCGTTTGATTGTTATCCGTTTCGCTACCTTCAAAAGCGGTTTGTGCGTCGCCAATTGACATAATCAATTACCCTACGGATAACGGTAAACGGATAACTGACAGCGTTCCTATGTACTAATATCATTCAATTCAAATTCATTTACTTCTTTTTCCAACCTTAAGACCGAGACCCCTAATGGTGGCAAAGTTAATGAAATAGAATAATCTCGTCTGTGAAATTTTACAGGCGAGGTCATCAGTGAACCGATGTTCAGTAATCCGCTACCAGCATATTTTTGGTCATCGGAATTGAAAATTTCAATCCAGGTACCGCGATACGGCACCCCTACCCTATAATGGTGACGGGCCTCCGGGGTAAAATTACAAACGACAATAAGCATTTCCTCTTTGGTATCCCCATTGCGTTGAAAAGCTATAACACTGCTGGTATTATCGGAATAATCAATCCATTCGAAACCTTTTTGCTCAAATTGATGAACGTACAAGGCAGGTTGTGATTTATAAAATGCGTTCAGGTCGCGAACCAGCGTCTGCACACCAGCGTGTACGTTGTATTGCAACAGATGCCAGTCGAGGCTACTGTCGTGATTCCATTCCGCGGATTGGCCAAATTCACAACCCATGAACAATAATTTCGTTCCAGGATGCATAAACATATAGCTGAAAAGCAACCTTAGGTTTGCAAATTTTTGCCATTCATCACCGGGCATTCGCCCTAACAAGGAACCTTTACCATGCACCACTTCATCATGGGATAACGGAAGCATAAAATTTTCCGTGAAAGCGTACATAATGCTAAAGGTGATTTCATTCTGATGGTAGCGTCTAAATATTGAGTCAAGCTTGAAGTATTGCAAGGTATCATGCATCCATCCCATCATCCATTTTTGTCCAAATCCCAAACCACCGAGATAAGTTGGTTTCGAAACACCTGTCCATGAAGTGGATTCCTCGGCAATCGTGATCGCATCAGGAAATTGACCATAAACAACTTCATTCATTTCCTTCAAAAATGTAATCGCCTCGATATTTTCATTGCCACCGAAGTTATTTGGAATCCATTCACCGGCCTTGCGAGAATAATCCAGATAAAGCATGGACGCTACAGCGTCTACGCGAAGTCCGTCGATATGAAATTGCTCCAACCAATAAACTGCATTGCTGATCAGAAACGACCGTACTTCATTTCTTCCGTAATTAAAAATATAACTCTTCCAATCCGGGTGAAATCCTTTTCTTGGATCTTCATGTTCATAAAGAAAAGTGCCGTCAAATTTAAAAAGACCGTGTTCATCGCCTGGAAAATGTGACGGAACCCAATCTAAAATGACACCGATCCCGGCCTTATGAAAGCAATCAATCAGATATTTAAAATCTTCAGGACTACCGTACCGGCTAGTGGGCGCAAAATATCCCGTCAGTTGATAACCCCACGATCCGTAGAACGGGTGTTCCATCAAAGGCAAAAATTCGATGTGTGTAAATCCCATGTCCCGAACATATTCAACCAGCTCATTTGCCATTTCAGGATAAGTCAACGATCGATTTTGTTCTTCAATCTTTCTCTTCCATGAGCCATAGTGAACTTCATAAATAGAGTACGGTTTTGGTTTACCGGCCTGCCTTTTCCTTTCCTCGAGCCAGGCGCGGTCTTGCCAATCATACTTGGTCTCCCAAACAATGGAAGCCGTCTTAGGTGGCGACTCACAATATGAAGAAAAGGGGTCGGCCTTCACCAGGTATTCCCCAGTGTTCGAATGAATACTATATTTATAGGCCTCGCCGTGATGGATATCGTTAAAAAAACCTTCCCAAATTCCAGATTCATCCCAACGCGGATTTAACCGATGTTTTTTATCCTCCCAATGATTGAAATTACCCATTACAGAAACCGATTTCGCATTTGGCGCCCACACGGCAAAATATGTTCCTTTACGGTCGGCCGATTTGATTACATGCGCACCCAGCTTTTCGTAAAGTTTGTAATGCTTGCCAGACTTGAATAGGTAAATGTCAAAGTCTGTTAGCAAAGAGAAGCCTTCAGAGATTGAACCGGATGATATTGAAGATGCTTTTTTTGCCATACGTCAGTTGGTTATGACGACACAAATAATCGTGTCATGCTTTATAAAATTAGAACTATTTTTTCTTTCGCTCCTCTTTTTCTTCCTGGTAGCGTTTCATAATGTAGTGAATTCCTCGCAAGGGAATGATGGTCCAATCAGGTCGACCGTTGAGTTCATATCCTAACTCATAAATTGCTTTTTCCAAAAGGAACGTCCTTATGAGAATATCGTCTTCTTCCGATAAAACGGTGCCCATGTTCATCCGTTCCATATAGGCACCCAGATAAAACCGGCTCACGTAATGTTGCCACTGCTCGGCCCAGCCTTCAAGAAATTCCAGATCACGGTCACGATAATTTTCATTTAGCAATATTTTTCCAAATGCCGCGTAATGAATGGAACGCATCATACCAGCGACATCTTTCAACGCGCTTTTCTTCAATCTCCTTTCGCTAAATGAAAGACCGGGTTCCCCTTCAAAGTCAATTATCACGAAATCTTTACCCGTAAAAAGCACCTGACCCAAGTGATAGTCACCGTGAATTCTTATTTTACTTGTCTTGATTTTTAATTGATATACTTCGCTAAAGCACTCCATTATTCCATTTTCAAGCGCGAGTACCGTTTTTGCAAATTCCTGAACCTCCGGCGCCAGCTTATGCAACGTAGCCTCTAACATGCTAAATCGATCTTTGACCAGCTTTCGCAATGATGAGTAAAGCGATCGTTGATAATTTGCTGTAAAGTTTTCCGGAGCAAATGCAGGGTTCGAAGCGTTCGAAGCCAAGGCCAAATGCATTTCAGCTGTGCGAGATCCTAGTCGCACCATACGTTCATAAAAACCCCTTCCAATAAATTCTTGTATAACGTCCGGTGCGTCTTCGAACTTTATTGACGCTTTATTAATCAATTTAGGAGGTTTAATAGCTTTCGCCTTGGCCATAACCCGCTCGTAAAATCTTCCCACAGAATCCACCGACA
>DASQTN010000447.1:0-2538 GCA_035641895.1 Chryseolinea sp.
CGAGGGAATAATCTGTTGTCCGTTCCATTCACCGTTATTGAGATAAAGCATGCCGAACTTTAACATATCGCGAGGTGTAATGGAAATATCGCCGATTACGCCAAAATCCTCATTACCAACATCGACCTTTTCTATTTTCAACGGGGTAAGTAAGCGCTGTTTGAGGTCTTTCTCGTTTTTTAAGGAAGTCGACTTCCTTAATATTTTATTCATCATTAAGTGATTCATGGAATTATAAGCAAAAACGGGCTCCCTGGATTTTATTTTTGATCTGGACAGAGCACATTCAAATGGATCGCGAGCCTTTCCACATTGATAGGCAGAATTTCTTTCGTCACCATAATCAAACTCGAGTTCATTCCATTCCAATCCGGTTGTCATGCTCAGGAGTTGTCGCACAGTAAGGTCTCCGTTTTGTGAGTTGCAGGCCTGCTGTTTATATTTGTCTAAATATTTACAAATCGGATCTTCAATATTTTTTATCTCATCTTTAGCAAGTGCAATTCCAGTTAAGGCGCTGGTAAAACTTTTGGTTGCCGATTGAATAAGCCAAAGATTTTCCGCCTTCCACCCATAAAAATATTCTTCGTAAATCAATAACCCGCTCCGGGAAATTAGTATAGCGTGCATGTTGGGATATTGTTCACGCATAACGCGGTAGCTCAAACTATCCAACATGTTGATATCGGTGTTCGTCTCGACGAGTGTCCCGATTTTTAAATCGTCGCCACGGTCCTCAGGCGCCTTCCATTGGTAAGTCTTTAAAACCTTAGGACGCAGGCCTACCAGCGTGTCTGGATCTACGGGTCGAAATATTACGGGATGTTTTTTGTGACCGTCGTCTGTCCAATAACCGCCTATCGTATTCGACTTGGTTGTGTACTTCCCTTCGAAGATGGAATAGAAATCGCTCCGCTTAAAGTGCAGTGAGTCGTTTCGAAAGAATAATGTGTCCAATGGAATTTCATGGCTCTTTGGGTTCAAAATGAAAACTTGTCCTGATGATCCAGAATATTTTAGATAGATGCGATACGTCATTTTTTTTATCTTGAGCATTCCAAGCCAATGACCTGACGGTGTAGCCTGCGCCAACATAGAAAACAATAAGAGGACTACGATTAAAGTGCTTTTCATAGGGACATAGATTCGACCGCGTTATTCTCGTTTCTTAAAAATAGATTACGAATCAGTGTTGAAGTTAAGACAATTGTGAAACTGGACGTATAAATGTCGGATAGCCCTTGAAGTTGTATCGGACGTTTTACTTTATATCACTGGCTTGATGTCGAGCAAGAGCGTTCCATCCAATGCTTCCAACGGAAACACCTTAATGCGTCCGCGTTCCATAGCCAGAATTTTTACCGTATGTAAGCCAATAGGATTTGGCCGATCCGGTGAACTTGTTGTAAAAACTCCCACATGCGGAGCGTTGGTTTCGTTTCGGGGATAACACTTGAGGACATCCCGGTTTGCCAGATGAAACCAAGTAAGCAAGATAGCGTCGCTTCCAACCTTGATCCCATCAAGTGCTTCAATAAATTCGTCGGTTATTTTTAACCACGCTTCAGGTGCGCCTTCATTTCCCTGTAACGGACAATCTTCCCGTCGCGTCAGTTCTGACTGCACGATGCCAACGGGTTTCACATTTAATTCAATCATATTCTTTTAGCAAGATCCATCGAAGCCACCTGATCTCCACGCGTGAATGGAACGCAAAGTAGTTTTTCCGGATTAGATTTATTGTAAGTTATAACACCTTTAACCTTCCTCATCGCACGTTAGTTATAACAATGCCTTCGTTGACTGGTGCTCCTGTAAGGAGTTCCACTGCATGTAGAATGGATCGGCGAAGTAGGTCTATTCTAAAAGTAATTTTCACTGCGTTGGCATGTTAGAAACAACTAAATTCATTGCAATCAAATTTCGACCATTGAAATTGAGGAAATAGGTACCCGTTGAGACATGTAAAATAAAAATATACACCTTATGAAAACAAAATCGAATTCAGAATTGATGTTAGGGCTCATTATAATACTGCTGCTCTTCATCGCTTCAAAACCCAGCCAAGACACCTTTGACAAGATCACGGTGAGGGAATTTGAATTGGTCGATCAACACGGGATAAAACGAGTAACGATTGAGGCGTATCCGGAGGGTGAAGTGGTTTTTAGATTAAAAGATGAGAAAGGTAATATCCGGGTAAAATTGGCTGCAGGCGAGGAAGGGGCGGGACTCGTTCTTTTAAATGATAATGATTCTGGCATTCAAGCTCTGGCAAAAAAAAATGGTGTCAACATTTCAAAATTTGATAAGGATGGACAAAAGAGGGTGTATTGACGAAATTATTGATCCATTTGCGATGATCTAAAGCTGTAGAGGAACGGCGCTTTATGTGCGCGCCCGGAATACTGTTTCTCATGCCGTAGCAAAAGATCTGTTGACAGCATTTTCCGTTGAAAAGTTGTGCGGCGCAATTTTGTGCCCAGGATCGCTTCATAAACTCGTTGCAATTCTTTCATTGTAAATTTCTCCGGCAAT
>DASQTN010000448.1:0-8434 GCA_035641895.1 Chryseolinea sp.
ATATATTCGTCGATGTTTTCTGCTTTTGTCGTTTTCATGCTTCTAAGGTTTTGTTCTACATTTGATTTTGGGATGAGTGTTACAGACATAGTGTCCAATTTTTGCCCACAAAGGCCCAATGTCACCAAGAGTCACAAAGCGTTTTTGAGTTTTCTTTGTGAAACTTTGAGTCTTCGCGACTTTGTGGCTAAGACTCCACTATCCTGTAATTCATGTCTATTGCGGAACTGCATAAGATGCTCAATCAAACCCTTTTCAAAGGCTCATTTTTTTCAAATCCATATAATAGTCTTTTTGTTTTTTGTCGAGATGTTCGATCGCATAGCGAAGGAAAGTACGGGGCATCGATGCAGCATGCTGCTCGAGGAAATCAAATAATTTTTGACGTGCTTGCTTTCCAGCCTCTCGTATCCATCCACCTGCAGCTTTATGAATTAGATCATGCTCATCCTCCACTAGTAGTGCCGCGATGTTAAAAGTATCATCCACTTGTTTGTTCCTGATGAAGTAGGAAGTACTTACAATTGCTGTACGGCGCTCCCAGACATTTTTCGAACAGGCAAGTTTGTATAAAATGTTTCTTGGTTTATCGAATAAATACCGGCCGATAACAAAAGTGGCACCGAGGTCAACGAGATCCCAGTTATTGATTCGATCGTGACGTTTTAAATAGAGGTCATAAATCTCCTTTCTTTTGGCATCGGTGGTCTTCTTGCTTCTCCCTTGTTTGTTCATGATGCTTACAGCACCGGCTCTTACTTCATGGATAGAACTTTCCAGTAATTTCTCAATTTCTTTGGACGGCATCTCGATGAACTCCTCCGAAAGTTTGAAGAGATTACCCATCCTAACCCCCATAAAAACATCTCCCTCGCCGTACTCACCTTTTCCTGATTTAAAATAACGCTGGATTTTTTCAAGCTCAACGTCAGATTGGATCGCTTTTAAACGTTCAATAAAAACTTTAGCACTTACATTGTCTGAAGTATTCAAGCTTTTCTTCCCTGCATTAGATTTTTTCTTAGCAGGTTTCGTAGCGACTTTCAACTTTTTAGCATGCTTGGATGTGGGCATAAATTTGAACGAGACTCTTACAAACTTAACGCATATTTTAGCTACCACGCTGTAAAAACGCGCCAATCTTCGGGGCCAATGGCGACACCGCGGTCGTGAAAAAATACATTTTACACAAAGGCGCAGCGACGCAAAGGTTCGCCAAGGGCTCTTCGTGAAACTTGGCGTCTTCGCATCTCTGTGTAAAATGTATTCAAAACGGTGCCTCAACGGCGAAGCTCTCAATACTTATATTTCTTCCTGTAGTTTTTTGCTTCCTTTGTTAGCTTTCCAAATTGTTTGTTTAGTCGTTTTTTGTCTTCAATGTTTATTTCGAATCGTTTCTGCTCCTTCATCAGCTTTACATAACTTTCATAGATCAAGCGGTCAAGCATTCCAGATTGCAGGGCACTCAAAACTGCGCATCCCTCTTCATGCAAATGTTTGCAGTCTGAATAGCGACAATTTTGTGTAAACTCTTCAATTACGGGGAATAAAGAATCTGAATTTTCGGCATCCTCGTTGGTAATTCCAAATTCGCGCATGCCCGGTGTATCGATCAATAAACTACCATTGTTAAGTTGAAAAAGATCTCGTGACGTTGTGGTATGTGTGCCTTTACTATTAAACGTGCTCACTGCCTGTGTTTTTTGGAGATCATCGTTCATAAAAAGGTTCAACAAGGAGCTCTTACCAACACCAGATGAACCGATAAGGATATACGTCATGCCTTTTTCAAAAGCATTTTTAAATTCCTGAATTCCAAATCCGGTAAGGGTGCTGCAGAAAAAAAGTTTGCAGTCGCGCTTAAGCTTCAACACTTCCTGTTGATATTTCGCGAGATCGGTAACAAGATCTGCTTTGTTCAAAATCACGATCGGTACAATTCCACACGAAGTTACCTGTGTCAGATAACGTTCCAAACGCATCAGATTGAAATCTCTATCCAAGCCCTGCACAATCAACGCGAAGTCGATATTAGTTCCAAGAATTTGCCTTTCTGTTTTGTTGCCGGGATTTCGCCTGGACAGAAAATTCGTTCTCGGTAATACATCACCAATGTATCCGATTTCGCCGTAGTCAAGATAACTAACCCAGTCACCAACTTTGGGTAGATTTTCAGAATCTGACCCAAATAATAATTTCCCGGAAAGCTCGGTTTCCAACTCTCCATTGTCAGTAATAAGAAAATATTTAAATCCTTTGATGGAGATAACCCTTCCGATTGTGTGTCCTGGTTTTTTGTTTACGATATAACTTTGTTGGTGAAACGAATTCCACCCATAGTTTTCAAGCCTTGTCATTGCAAAGAAATTTTATGAAGGTCCACGCTTGGTAAAATCCAAGGACAGACATTCTATTGTGTTACAATAAATTAATTGGAAAAGAATTGATAAGATGACAGCAACTTAAATAAGGCTGTCTATGCTACAATTATTCCGGCTTGGAAACGATATGTAGATTGGATTGTCATATTACGGCACAAACGTAAAAAATTAGTTTGAGGTTTTCAAATATGATAGTCAATTCCCTTTAGCGTGCGCTAATTCCGTTTAAATATCAAGTAGAATGAAGTTCCCTCGTCACTTTTCGAACTCACACGAATGCGACCGTTGTGTAGACTCATGATTTGCTTCGATAGGCTTAGGCCGATCCCGGAACCATCCTTTTTTGTTGAGAAAAAAGGGATAAAAATATCTTTCAGCTCTTTTTCAGAGATACCCTTTCCGTTATCGGTAACTTCGAGAATCGTAGTGAGTTCGTCGTGGTAAACATTTATTTGGATCCTTTTATTGGTTCGGTTTTCCAAAGCGTGGATGCTGTTTTTCAGGAGATTTATAATTACCTGTTCGATTAGCGTAGGATCAAACTCCAGTGTTGCCGGCTCAATTTCGACCCTAACGCTTAGTGAAACGGATTGTCGGGTTAATTCTTCCCGCATCAGATTTTCCATCGAAGCCAGCCATGGTTTCAATTCCACTCTTTCCATCACGGGCTTCGGCACGCGCGTAAGCTTCCTGTAATTTTCAACAAAGTCAAGTAAGCTTTCGCTCCTCTTTTGAATCGTATTAAGGGAGAATAAAATGTCCTTTATGGTATCATCGCGGAGATCTGGCAAAAATTTCTGATTTCCATTTTTATCGACGAGCATGGTTTGCATCGTTTCGCTCAGCGATGAAATAGGTGTAACCGAATTCATAATTTCATGCGTCAGGATGCGGATAAGCTTGTGCCATGCTTCGATTTCTTTTTGTTCTATTTCAGAATTGATATCCTGGAGCGTGATCAACTTATAGTGTTTGTCCATCATCAATAATGTACGGATCTCGACGGCGAGCATTTTTGTACCTTCGCTTGATTTTACTTCCAGGAGCTTTTTGCCGTCCTCTTCCAGGTCCTCGGCAATCTTTGGGTTGAGTTGCCGAAGTAGTTTCCAATTTTTTAGATTCCTAACGCCTAAGATCTTTTCAGCGATAGGATTAATCAGAATTATATTTTCGTTCTGTAAAGAAATTATACCAATTTGAATTTGATTCACCAGTTGTTGAAGGAACTGATACTGCGCTTCTTTTTCAATTTTTACTTCACGGTAGGATTGAACGATGTCGAGCATACTACCTTGGAGCTCTTTAAAAGAACTGCCTAATCCCTTTTGATTGAATGTTACGGAGAAGTCGGCGTGCTTGATAGCCAGAAATAACCGTGTCAGCTCGCGGTTAGTGAGGTTTATATAATGTATCAATTCCCAGACCTGCACAATTAAGATTACCACAAGAATAATCTGATTGAAAAAGAGACGTACGTCTCCAAAAATCCATGCAAGCAAGGTGATATCGATCAGAATTAATGCGACGCGTAAGATGACAAGCAGTGAGAAGCGTTTCATGGCCGGTATCGAATTAATGGTTGTCTCGTGATTCAAGGATCATAGGCCGTGTTTTTTCATTCGACGATAGAGTGCTGTTCGGGTCATTCCTAACGTGCGCGCTGTATTGCTCACATTACCTTCATGATCGTTTAGCGATTGCTGA
Source organism: Chryseolinea sp. (assembly GCA_035641895.1). Lineage (GTDB taxonomy): Bacteria > Bacteroidota > Bacteroidia > Cytophagales > Cyclobacteriaceae > Chryseolinea. The sequence continues at coordinate 4,086 of DASQTN010000448.1, forward strand.
ATGAACTGCTTTTCCATCTCGTCCAATGTTAAAGAATGTTGATCTTTTTTAGGAATTGTACTTATGCCGCTTATTAACAACTCTGCAGACTGTATAACTTTACCATCGTTCAAGATGACTGCTCTTTCGATCGCATGCTGAAGCTCTCGAATATTTCCGGGCCATCCATATTTTTTTAATTTATTGATAACTGGCTTTTCAACTCTCATCCCCACGCGTTTATATTTCAGCGCATATCGTTGCAAAAAATAGTCTACCAGGAGCGGAATATCATCGGCACGTTCGCGCAAAGGCGGAACGCGAATTTCCACTGTATTCATCCGATATAGCAGGTCCTGTCGAAATCTCTTTTCGTATATCATTTCGTTAAGGGGCATGTTGGTTGCGCAGATCAATCGGAAATCAACAGGAATTTCTGTATTGGATCCGACACGTTGAATTTTTCGCTGCTGCAATACCGTGAGAAGTTTTGATTGAAGTGGCAATGAAAGATTACCAATTTCATCTAAAAAAATTGTTCCATCGGAGGCGATTTCAAATCGTCCTGGTTTGTCTTGCTTGGCATCGGTGAAAGCGCCTTTCACATGTCCAAAAAGCTCACTTTCAAAAAGTGTCTCAGAAATTGAACCTAAATCTACACTGATGAAAACTTTGTTGCTGCGTGTAGACCTCCGGTGAATCGCCCGCGCGACAACTTCTTTTCCAGTTCCATTTTCACCTAATATCAATACGTTAGCGTCCGTTGCTGAAACGCGCTCGATCATTTCGCGAACCCGCTCAATCGCTGGCGACCCGCCAATGAAATCAATATAGGGCTGCTCCAATGTGTCTGCAAGCTTTTCCTGCGTTACCTTTAATTTTTCAATTTCTTTTTTAGAATAACGGAGTTGCTGCGCTGAGAGAATAGTCCCCAGTAACTTTTGATTTTTCCATGGTTTTAAGACAAAATCGACTGCTCCGTTTTTCATTGCTTTTACTGCAAGGTCCACCTCGCCATACGCCGTAATTAACACGACTACCGCATGAGGATCAATATTCAAGATTTGCTGCAACCAGTATAAGCCTTCTTCGCCATCGTTGACTCCCTTTTTAAAATTCATGTCGAGCAGGATAACGTCGTATACCTCGGCCTGGAGCAGGGCAGGTATGTTCGCTGGCGATTCTTCAATTTGAACTTTCGTAAATTCCTGCTTCAAAAACATTCTCGCGGTTTCCAGTACATCGCGATCGTCGTCTATGATTAGTATGCTGCCGGGCATCATGCTTTTTAGTTTGAGGTGTTGAAGCCTGCCTATCGCAGGCACGTTGTACGTGTTGACGCTAGCGAAGGTGAATAAAAATGTATCAAATTCAAACATCAAACTGTATCGGAACCGATACATATCGACGTTGGACGATATGGCTTTATTGAAGTTAATATATTGACTATAAAGTAATTAAGTACTATGGCACTTCGTTTGGTAAGCAGTTTAAATATGAATGCGAAAACATGTCCCGAACGATACTTTTATAATTCAGTCAACGTCAAAACTATGCTCCCAATTCGTACACTAATTCCTTAACCTCGCGAATTATGATAAAGAATTACCTGGTCATCGCCCTTCGTAACTTTTTCAAAAATAGAGGATATACTTTAATTAATATCCTCGGACTGAGTCTCGGACTAACGTCCTGCATTATCATTTTTTTGGTTATTGATTATGATTTACGCTTCGATAAGTTCCACTCCAGATACGACCGCATCTATCGTGTAGTTCAGGATACTAAAGGTCCGTCTGGCATTTCGTATGGTTCTGTCACACCGTATCCGCTTGCCAACGCATTTCGCAATGACTTTCCGGACGTGCCCATGGTAACACAATTACACTATCAAGGCGAAGCACAACTAACTGTTGAGGATGAAAAGCAAAGAGTTGAGGGAATCCTGTTCGCGGATTCGTTATTCTTTGAGGTTTTCGATTTTGAAGTTTTGTCGGGTAACCCGAAGGTTGCCCTGGGCGAGCCCGGTAAAGTTTTTCTCACAAAGTCAATGGCCGATAAAATCCTAAAAAATAAAGAAACAACTCGATTAAAGATTGACAAAGTGGACCTTGAAGTTGCAGGTATCATAGCTGATCCGCCACCAAATTCACATATCAATTTTACAATGGTAGTGTCTATGGCTTCTTTCACGCCTGACTTCATTGGTGGCTTTCCAATTAATCATTGGGGATTGACGGCACGAGGTTTTACCTATGTAGTCCTTCCGGAACTCGTTACACAACAGGCCATCGAATCCAAGTTCACAGCATTTGCAAAGAAATACAGCCCCGACGATGCAAGCAGGACTGTACTAAAACTCCAACCTCTACGGGACATTCATTTCGACGATCAATACTTCACTAATCCAGGTCATAACGATAATATCGACGCGCGGGAATTTGTTGTCATGGGTATATTGGGAACATTTATTTTGTTGATCGCCTGTATCAACTTTATCAACCTGGCGACAGCGCTTTCCGAGAAGAAATCCAAAGAAATTGGCATTCGCAAAACGCTGGGTGCTCAGCGTGGCCAGCTTACCCTTTATTTCTTAAGCGAAACATTCTTATTAACCCTCTTTGCGGTCCTTCTTTCCCTGGGCGCCACGGAATGGCTACTCACATGGCTCAACCCATTTCTCAAAAAGGAAATTGATTTGCCTTTGTTCTCCAATTACGTACTTGTTCTCTTTTTACTTTTTTTAGTCCTTGCGACAACGCTGTTAGCGGGCTTCTATCCTTCGCTTATTTTATCACGCTTTAGTCCAACATCGGTCTTCCGAAGAGGTTTTTCAGTACCTGGAAGTTCAGGGGCACTTGTACGGAAAAGCCTGGTAATATTTCAATTCTTAATTGCCCACGTGCTAGTCATCGGAACGTTTATCATTTCTGATCAGATGCGCTACTTCAGGAGCAAGCCACTTGGATTTGATGAAAACGCTGTCATAACGATTTCTTTACCGGAACGAAAGAAAGCACCGCTTAATGCATTACGTGCCCGCTTAGAGGCAATTCCCGGCATCAGCGGTATTGCCTTCGGTGTGGGAGCCCCGATATCGGATAACGGTATGTATACTGGATTTTTCCTTACGGAGAATGGTGAAGAGGATGGCGCGCATTCGGTCAATTTTAAAGCTGTAGACCGTCATTATCTTGAAACCTACAACATTAAACTTGCGGCAGGAAGATGGTTTAATGAAAACGATGAAAAAAATGCCGACTTGGACCTTCCGAAAGAGGAGCGGAGAGCGGTCTATGTTGTAAATGAAGCGGCAGCCCGGAAGCTCGGATTTTTAAACGCGGAAGATATGGTTGGCAAGAATATTACAACCGGGATTAGAGACATCGATGCGGAGGTCGTGGGAGTGTTGAAGGATTTTCATGTTTCCTCCCTGCACAAGGAAATTGAGCCTGTCGTTTTTGCCATTTTGCCTGACTATTTCTACGAAGGTGGGATAAAATTGGGAACAAAAAATCTGAAAGAAACAATCGGCCAAATCGAAACGAGTTGGAAAGAGGTCTTTCCAGATTCTTTTTTTGAATACGAGTTTTTGGATGAGCAGCTCGCAAATTTGTACGAAAGGGATGAAAAAACATTTACACTCTTTAAAATTTTTGCTGGAGTTTCCATTTTCATAGGCTGTCTTGGATTGTACGGACTGATATCTTTTGTTGCCAATCAAAAACGCAAAGAGGTCGGCATCCGCAAGGTCATGGGGGCTACCGTTTCTAGTATACTACTTTTGTTTTCGAAGGAATTTATCAGACTTGTAATAATAGCGTTTGTCATAGCGTCGCCGCTCACCTGGTATCTTATGAATAAATGGCTACAAAATTTTGCATACCAGGTAGACATCTCGTGGTATATATTCTTGGTGGGATTTCTTGCTATTCTGTTTGTTGTACTGGCAACGATCGCATATCGGTCAGTGATGGCCGCAAAGGCAAACCCGGCAGTGACGCTACGAAGTGAATAAGATTTAAACTCAATTTAAGATGTTACAGAACTATTTATTGATTGCATTTCGCTCCCTTAGAAAAAACAAAGGCCACGCAGTCGTGAATGTAACAGGACTTGCCTTGGGAATAACCTGTTCCATTGTAATCTTTCTAATTGTCCGGTTTGAGCTTAGTTATGACAACTACCATCCTGAGGGCGACCGGATTTTCAGGGTTGTGACAGAGTATACAAAGTCTGAGCCTTATGGCCACGCATCCGGTACAACGTATCCGTTGCCCGAGGCGATGCGGCAGGACTTTGCTGATCTTGATTATGTAGCAATTTTAGATGCTAACCTTTACGATCCCGTCATTGCAATTACTCAGGAA
>DASQTN010000449.1:0-8594 GCA_035641895.1 Chryseolinea sp.
AGAAATGGGTCTTCAAGTGCGTCAAATGGCAGGGTTTAATCACAAAAAAACTATTGAAGAAATACGCATTCCGGAAGCAACGTACGAGATAGGCGTTTTTATGGCCGTCGGTTATCCGGGAGACCCTGAAACGCTGCCGGAGAAATTAAAGACCCGTGAGCGCGCGCCACGCGAACGCTTTCTTCAACAAGAATTCGTGATGAATAAAATATTTGGTTAACACGCCCGCACCTCGATTAATCTTTAAGTAAAAGAAAATGCGAGTGGAAAATTGATTCTGGTGAGCACTCGTTCTTAAGGTACTGTCTGATAGCATCATTCTCTTGCCTATCGTATGACGAGTGTTCTCAGTAAAACTAAAGGAGTATAACTGGTGTTGAAGTTTTGAACGCTTAATTCTTTCCGTGCTGAGATGTTTACTTTTTGGTTTGGTTTTTTTTCCCATCCTTTTGATGGCGCAGCAGGTTATTGTAAAGGGAGTAGTAAAAGATGACAAAGGACAACTCTTGCCTCAATCTCATATTGCCATTTTTCCGGACTCTGTTTTCACGGTGACAAATTCGGAAGGACGGTTTGTAATGCGCGCAATTCAAGGGGAAAAACAATTAAAAGTTTCCTACCTGGGCTTTGAAATTTTTAGTCGGGTTGTGACGCTAAAAAACGATACAGTGTGGGCGATTTCTTTAAAACCCCAGGCAAATCAGTTAGAAGAAATTGTCATTTCTGGGAAACGCGACCCGCTACAAGAAATTTTTGATGATAATCAGACCAGTACCCATGTACTTACACAGGATGACATCAATGCAATACCGGTCTTGGGAGGGGAGGCTGATGTAATTAAAACTTTGCAACTGTTACCAGGCACCGTGCGCGGTATCGAAGGCAGCAGTGACTTGTTTGTTCGTGGCGGAGCTGCCGATCAAAATCTTGTGTTACTTGACGATGCGCCGATCTACAACACCAGCCATTTGTTTGGATTCTTATCGGTTTTTAATGCCGATGTTTTAGACCATGTTGAGGCAATAAACGGAGGCTTTCCTGCAGAATATGGTGGTCGGCTATCGTCGATTCTAAATGTTAACACCAGGTCCACCATTCCTGATAGAACGTCTCTATCTGGAGACATCGGACTTATAGCATCAAGACTATTTATCGAACAACCTATTGTAAAAGATAAAGCGAGTTTTTGGCTGGCCGGTCGTAGAACATATATCGACCAGGTGATCCGAGTGACCGGCGAGGAACTCCCTTATCATTTCTACGATTTCAACGGTAAATTTTTATTCAAACCAACACCACGTGACGAAATTCAATTCAGTCATTATAGTGGCGAAGATCTACTCGACCTGTTTCGCGACCGGAATGGTGATGGTGATGGGTTTCTGACCACGTATGCTTCAGGAAACAGCAGCCAGTCACTCCGTTGGAACCGTTCTTTTGGACACAATTGGTATAGTGCAGTATCCCTCATCCGAACAAAATACAAATACAATGTCCACAATGCCTTTGAAGAAAATGAGTTAGTCGCCGTTTCCGATATTGAAGATTATGGTGCCCGTATCCTGTTTCAAAAAGACTCCGTAGGCAAAGGTACAATACGGACAGGTTTCGACTGGACGCACCATGAAGTGAGCCCGAACGTAATTAATACTTCAGGCACAATTAATGAAATATTTAAAAGCAGTTCGACACGAGGTCGTACGGCAGACGAATTTGCCGTGCACTTTCAATATGAGTGGACACCATTGGAACGAATCCAAATGGCAGTGGGATTGCGTATGTCTTCAGCCATAGTCGTGAATAAGGACTACATTTTTCCCGAACCACGAATTTCCATTCGCTACTCGCTGAATACAAATGAAGCATTGAAGCTCAGCTATTCACGTATGGTTCAATACATGCACCGAATCTCAAATTCGGCAGTTTCTTCTCCCACAGATATCTGGTATCCGGTAACCGATAGCATCCAACCTCAAAACTCTCATCAATTTGCCCTGGCCTGGCAGCGAAAGGTTGCGAACGACAATATTTTCCTCAGTGTTGAGGGATATTACAAAACTATGCGTCAATTGATTGGGTACGAAGAAGGGACAAATCTTTTTTTAAACACTGATTTTGAGTCTAAACTCATTCAAGGCAAGGGTAAGGCTTATGGGTTGGAAATGTTGCTGCGAAAGAACTCAGGAAAGCTGACCGGTTGGATCAGCTATACTTTATCCTGGTCACATCGGCAATTTGAGGAAATCAATGGAGGCAAATGGTTTCCCTCACGGTATGATAGAAGACATAACGGAGCGATTGTGGCGCAATACGCGTTTAATAAACGGTGGGCTGTTTCGATGGTATGGGAATATATTTCAGGTTCAAGATTTACACCGGTGATAGGACAATATGCTGTGGTGGCGCCTACGCTAACCGGTGCAGACCTGATTCCGGTATATTCAGGTATTAATCAGGTGAAGTTGGCATCGTCGCACAGGCTTGACGTTGGCTTGAAGTTTAAAAGTCCGCCGGGCCGTAAATTTCAGTGGCAATGGTTTGTTGGTATTTATAATGTTTACAATCGTGCGAATCCTATCGGCATCAATATTGAGCAGGATGAAATTACAGGCACCCTGCGTTATACGCAACCTGGATTGTTTGGATTAATTCCATTCTTAAGTTATGGGTTTAAATTGTAGAGCAAGTGAGCGCAATTAGTTTAGATACATACTTCATGAAAACGATAGTGTATTTTCTTATTGGAAGTACAATTATTGTGTCCGCTTGTTTACCCGAACCACTTGACGTGAAAGGGATCCCGGTTGTAAAACCGGAGATCGTTGTTTCTACCCAAATTATTGCCGATCAATCCGTGGTTGTGTTGCTGACAAAATCTTTTGGTGCACTGGATGCAAGTGACGATAGTGATCCGGAAGATTTATTGCAGCAGATTGCGATAGACGATGCTACCGTTACTATTGGCGGTCCCCAGGGAATATACGAGCTCGAGCGGTTAGAAAGTGGATTGTATGGTGGAATCATTATTCCTTTTCAAGCGGATCAGGAATATGAACTGAAGGTGAACAGTGAATCATTGGGGGAGGTTAGTGCGGTCACAACCGTTAAGGCCTTGGTGTCTTTTGATGACATTAAAGCTGAATTGATATTTAATGGATTCGACGACACGCTAGCACAAATTACTTATCGATTGCCCGATCCTGTTGAACAGAATTGGTATATGCTCAATGTCCAGCAGATAGAACGCGATGAAATCCTGGATGACCTTTTAAATCCCAGGGCTTTTACGCGTGTAATGGATGATATAAATTTTAATGGTCGAATCCATCAAGAGACGTTCCGGGTGTTCCCGAGAGATTTTATCCCCGGCGACACTATTGCCGTTTCACTATCAAATATCAGCAAAGATTATTATGACTTTATCGAGCTTCGGTTGGATAACCGATTCAGTTTTGTTGAATATCTGAGTGAGCCAGTTAATTATCCCTCAAATGTCAAAGGTGGTAGGGGCTTTTTTAATCTTTATATACCCGATGTAAAGATTTTCATCCTGGAATATTAGATTTTTTCTGCAAATTAAGATATGAGGAATTTTTACAAGGTTGTGGTTTTTCTGTTGGGACTTGCAGTATTTAGCAGTGCTTCCGTTTACGCGCAGGTTTTTCCCGTAGATTTTGCCAGAGTGTTGGTAACGAATGGCGTTGTTTACCCCTCGGCAATGGCTTTCGCGCCGGATGGCCGCATATTCGTTGCTGAGCAAGGCGGCAAACTTCGGGTAATAAAAAACAATGTATTGCTCCCCACTGCATTCGTGGAGTTGTCTGTAAGCTTTTCCGGCGAACGAGGCCTTATCGGGATCGCTTTGGATCCAGATTTTTCCACCAATAACTATCTCTATTTGTACTACACGGTGCCGACCGCACCTATTCATAATCGCATCAGCCGGTTCACCGCTAATGGTGATGTTGTCCTGGCAGGAAGCGAGTCGATTGTCCTGGAACTTGATCCATTGAGCGGCGCTACGAATCACAACGGTGGGGCCATGCATTTTGGAAAAGATGGCAAGTTGTATGTGGCCATCGGTGAAAATGCCAACACGGCACATGCACAAAACCTGGACACCTACCATGGCAAGCTTTTGCGAATCAATAAAGACGGGAGTGTGCCGGAAGGCAATCCATATCCCACAGGTAGTGAACAACGCAAACGCGTGTGGGCTCATGGCCTCCGTAACCCCTATACTTTTTCAGTCCATCCCGAAACAGGTCGGATATTCGTCAATGACGTCGGACAGGATTCATGGGAGGAAATCAACGACGCGACTACTGGTGGGAAAAACTTTGGCTGGCCGACCACGGAAGGAACTTTCAACGCTGCCACCTATCCGAATTTTACAAACCCGGTTTATGCGTATATGCAGGGGAGTGGCGATGGCAAAGGCTGTGCTATTACGGGTGGAACCTTCTTTTACCCATCCGCTACAAATTATCCCTCTGTCTACTTGGGAAAATATTTTTTTCAGGACTTATGCAACGCGTGGATCAATACTTTGGACGTTTCCGGAACCGTGGCGACGAGATCTCCCTTTGCCACTGCTGCAGGAGGGAGCAATTTGGCATTAACAGTAGGAAACGATGGCAATCTGTACTACCTCAGCCGAGGATCAAGTGCGCTTTATAAAGTCATTTACAATAAAACTACAGTGCCCTTCATTACCAATCATCCCGCGTCGGTGACTGTTGCGGAAGGCGGTGCTGCGACTTTTAACGTCAGCGCACTCGGCACAACGCCGTTTACCTATCAATGGCAAAAAGATGGCGTGAATATTCCCGGACAAACAAATCCGGTTCTTACGCTTAATGGTGTCGCGCCAGAGGACGGAGCAGACTATCGAGTGATCGTTTCCAATTCAGCCGGCAATACCACAAGCAATGTTGCCACGCTGACAGTAACTTCGAATACCCTACCCGTTGCGACAATCCTGCATCCCGGTCCCGGAACAATGTACGCCGCAGGAACATCCATCGACTTTTCAGGTGCTGGAAGCGATAGCGAAGACGCAGTCCTGCCGGCCGCGGCGTTCCGGTGGCAAATTAATTTCCATCATAACACCCATAAACACGATGAGCCACCGCTGGAAGGTGTTAAGAGCGGCGCTTTTTTAATCCCCGATGAAGGAGAAACATCGGATAATGTTTGGTATCGGATTATTTTGACCGTAACTGATTCGAAGGGAGGAACTGGGAAAGATTCGGTTGATATCCTTCCCAGAAAATCGACAATTACTTTAACAACGAATCCGCCTGGTCTGCAGTTTACCGTGGATGGCCAACCATTTTCATCATCCCTTACCTTAACGAGTGTGGAAGGCATTTTAAGAACGTTCGGCACGCATTCTCCACAGATAAAGGACGATGGCGAATATGAGTTTGAATCCTGGTCGAACGGAGGGGAAATAACGCACTCACTTGCTACGCCTGCAGATGACTTGCAACTCATAGCAAACTTTTCAACGGTCGTAGGCGCCGAGCCGGAAGCGGTCAGCAACAAATATGTCGTGCTCTATCCTAATCCGACGGCAGAGGAGGTTGTTAACATTAAGATTTCATTAAAACAGGCGGAAAATCTCTCGATCCAACTCGTTAATTTTCTTTCCCAGGAGATTCTGTCTTCAAAAGAAAGTCTTTTACCTGGAGAACACAATATTCCTTTCCATTTTGGTAAGCGAAGCGAGGGCATTTATTCTATTATTATTAAAACTTCCTCGGAGACGTTGATTCGCAAATTGATTATTACGGAGTAATCAAATGTCGGCGTACTTTGAAAATTCCTGTAACATTTTCTTCCAGTCAGCCATACGACGATCTAAAAATCAAAACCTGGTGCTACGTTAGATAAGGTTAGATTTTCGACTTCTCTGAACGATTTCGATTTGGGTACATGGAAAAAAGTTAACCATTCGACTATTCGCGAAAAACGGTGCTCTGCAATTGAAGGTATCTACCCTGCCCCACACACAATTTCACAATCCAATGCGCTTTGGCACGGACGCAATGATGGACGGGCAATTACAGCAAGAACATTTTAGCGCCTTGCTTGTTAATTAACTCAATCTAAAAACCAATCGCTATGCACAGTTTTTACAAGAGCTTCCTCATAAGTGTGCTCTGCAGTACACTGTGGTCCCCTGTAATGAAAGCGCAGGTTTATCCCGCAGGGTTTGCCCAACAATCATTAGGAAACGGATTACTTGTTCAAACAGCTTCGGCCTTTGCGCCGGATGGTCGGATATTTGTTACTGAACAAACGGGAAGGATTCGAATCATAAAAAATGGAGCTCCCCTTGCAACTGCATTCGCCACGCTTACTGTTGATGCAACTGGTGAAAGGGGATTGTTAGGAATAGCAATTGATCCCGATTACTTAACCAATAAGTTTATTTATGTCTATCATACTGTGCCCGCAGCGGGTGGCGCAGCTCCATACAACCGGGTGGTCAAGCTTAACGCCACTAATGACGTTGTCAGCGGTTCGCCAGTAGTACTACTTAATCTGGAACCGCTAGGCGCCGCAATCCACAACGGTGGTGCAATGCATTTTGGTTTGGATAAAAAACTTTATATCGCTGTCGGCGAAAACGCAAAGCCGTCGACTGCACAAGATCTCACTAACTATGGCGGCAAATTACTGAGAATAAATACCGATGGAAGCCCGGTTGCAGACAATCCGTTCATCGCCAATGCGAATGAAAAAGCAAAGAGAGTGTGGGCCTACGGTTTGAGAAACCCGTTTACATTTGCTGTAGATCGGGAAACCGGTAAGATCTTCGTGAACGATGTTGGTCAGGCCCTGTGGGAGGAAATAAACGACGCAACTGTAGGTGGGCGAAATTTTGGCTGGCCAACTACGGAAGGAAAATTTACTCAAGCCACTTATCCGAATTTTACAAACCCAGTTTATGCGTATGGCCATCCCGCTAACGGCGGTACCACGTACACTGATGGCAACGGCTGTGCCATTGTAGGTGGAGCTTTTATCAGTACTTCAAATACCAACTATCCCGCTGAGTATCGGGGTAAATATTTATACCAGGAGAATTGTGGCAACTGGATTAATATGTTGGATCTTTCCAGCGGTACCGCCGTCCGCTCTCCTTTCGCAACGGCGATAACAAATAACAGCTTGGGTTTAACAATGGGACTTGATGGCCTTTTGTATTTCAGCGCGAGACATCATCAGGCGCTTTACAAAATAGTTTATAATAATACATCGGTCCCAACCATAACTAATCAACCTGCTAATGTATCGGTGGCCGTTGGTGAGCCAGCCTCATTCTCCGTAACTGCCCTTGGTGCGCCGCCGTTGACTTATCAGTGGCAAAAAAATAATGTTAATATTCCTGGTGCAACGAGTGCCACATATTCGATAGCGAAGGCATCTTTAACTGATAACGGAAGCTACAGAGTAATCGTGTCGAACAATACTGGGAGCACCGCCACCAGCAACGCAGCAACCCTGACTGTTATAAGCAATTCGTTGCCAACGGCTGAAATCCTGACACCCACAGCAGGTACCACATATGTGGCCGGGACAACATTGAATTTCTCCGGAAAGGGAACTGACCCTGAAGATGGGGCCATACCCGCTGCGTCAATGACTTGGCAAATACACTTTCATCATGATGTTCATCACCACGACGAGCCACCGAGGACTGGTATAGCATCTGGATCCTTTGTTATTCCTCAAGAAGGTGAGACCTCCGACAACGTTTGGTATCGGATTATTTTAACGGTAACTGATTCGGAGGGTGGAACTGGAAAAGATTCAGTTGACATCCTTCCTAAAAAATCGACAATTACATTAACGACGAATCCAGCTGGCCTCGAGTTTACCGTCGATGGGCAACCATATTCGTCGCCTCTTACGATCACGAGTGTGGAAGGAATTTTGAGAACTTTTGGCACAACTTCCCCACAGGTAATTGACGATGCCGAATATGAGTTTGAATCTTGGTCGAATGGAGGGGAAATAATGCAGACACTTGCGACACCTGCAGATGACGTTGAGCTGATCGCAAATTTTTCAACGGTCGTGGGCGCCGAGGAGGATGCTGCCCGAAGCAAATCTCTCGTGCTGTATCCTAATCCAACGCGAGAGGAGGTTATCAACATTAAGATTTCACTAAAACAGCCGGAAAATCTTTCGATTCGACTCGTTAATTTCCTTTCACAGGAAATTGTGTCTGCGAAAGAAAATCTTTCACCTGGGGAACACAATATACCTTTTCATTTTGGTAAACGCAGTGAGGGCATTTATTCGGTTATTATAAAAACATCCACTGAGACCTTGATTCGAAAATTGGTTATTACGGAGTAGTTAGCTCGGTGATTATGTCGGCCTGATTCGGAGATTCCTGTATCAATTTCTTCCGGTCAGCTATATCAAAATCTTTGAAATCAAAACCTGGCGCAACAGTACAACCCGACAATGTATAGGCGTCCTGCGACATTAGTATACCGGCAAACCAACAGTTTGCCGGTATAACCACTTGAAGTAATTCGCCTGCTTCTAGATTGTCGCCTAATTTGAATATT
>DASQTN010000450.1:0-6213 GCA_035641895.1 Chryseolinea sp.
GCATACCCTTAATAACCGAGGAAGGAAAGTAATACGCAATGATGCCAGCTCTAATAAGACCTAGCAAAATTTGCAGAACGCCGGCTATGACCACCGCCGCCAAAAAAACCTGAAACGAACCAAGTTGTTGTATAGCCGTGAATACAATCACGGTCAACCCAGCAGCCGGACCACTTACACCCAATGAAGAATTGCTGACAGCGCCTACGACGATACCCCCTACTATTCCAGCAATCAAGCCGGAAAATAATGGAGCACCACTAGCCAATGCAATTCCCAAGCATAAGGGAACTGCCACAAAAAACACGACAATGCCCGCCGGCAGATCATACTTGACGGAGGAAAAAAAACCAGCTCTTAAATGTTCATCCGCTTTCATACAAAATTTGTTATTCCATCTGCTAGATAACAAGATGACATTAAGATGAAATTAGATCGAGATTAGAAAGTCCTAAGAATTCGCCTGCAAACGTAAGCGGGGTCCAGACTAGGCGTTTATCCGAAATCTGCAACTAATGGGAGCGCAATTGTTACCGTCGTTCCTCGATTAATTTCCGATATAACTTCCAGTTTCCCCTTGTGAATTTCAACAATCCGCAATGTCAGCGGTATCCCAATGCCGGTACCCCGAATTTTACGCACATTGTCCGCGCGGAAAAACGGCTGCGTTATTTTTGGAATATCTGCTGCCGGTATTCCAACGCCGTAATCGCTTACAGTAATGCTAACGACGTCTTGGTTCACAATGGCCTCAAGTTTCACTTCTCCATCCGACGAGAATTTGCTGGCATTGTCAAAAATATTAATTAGCGCAGTCTCCAATAAATTTCGATTACCATGAATGAGGAATTTTCCTTTGCTAAATTTTGGACTGAAATTAAGAGCCAGCTGATTGTTGGAGTTTAGCAAGTCATATTTCTTTTTTGCGTCACAAATTAGTGTCTCTACAAAAATATTTTCTCTCGCTATGTTAACGTCATTATAATTAATAGCAGACAATTGAAACAAATTGTTGACTAATAAGTGAAGCCTATCAGCCTCCAGTGAAATACTCTTTAAAGACTCTTTATAGTCATGCACCGATCTATCCCGGGTCAAAGCCACTTCGGTTTCCCCGAGAATTGCAGTCAACGGGTTGCGGATCTCGTGCGAAGCATTGGCGACAAAAAGTTTTTGCATTTTGAAAGCTCCCTCAAGTCTATCCAATAAACTATTAAAGGCGATAGCCATTTCTCCCAGTTCATCATCGGGATTGTACACAATTAAACGTTCATGCAAATTCGAATCAGTAATGGTATTTGCTTTATATATTTTTCTTGAGATCGGCCACATTAAACTTTTTGAAATGTAGTAACTTAGAATTGAAATCACAGCGATACATACAAGAATACTCAGCGTTATGATGGTCCGCAAATTACTCAAGACTCGCATTCCAATTTTATCGACTGCTGTAATAATGACGGCATAATTTCCCTCTTTAAGGTGAAACACTCTTGCTGCGCCCTGTATGGAATCTCTGTGAAAATAAACTTCTTCCTGACTGACGAGCGATTCCAAAAATTCCGCAGGATATTTTTGTTTGAGGTTTTCCTGCCAACCTGGAGTAATCTCCGCAACCTCTTCAGTTTCGTTTGGTAATGTATTGAGGAACTGCTCTCGGATTTTTAAGTAATCCTGATCCGAAAAAGTGGATTTTTCCAGAAAAAACTTTTCTGAAATTTCAACACGCTTTTTGAGCCTTTGAAAGAATTCGCTCTTGCGGTATTGTGCAGAAAAAAAATATACCGAAACACCAAAAGCAAGAATTATTATTGCGGAGGCGAGACTGAAAAACAAAGTTAATCTATGCCGTATCTTCATGGTTGGTATCTTTTATGATATAACCCATGCCCACGACTGTTTTAATAAGGGGAACTGAAAAATCATGATCAATTTTTTTTCGAAGATAATTGATGTAAACATCTACTACATTAGTTCCGAGATCATGGTTTATATCCCACACATTCTCCAATATATAGGTCCTGGAGACAACCTGGTTTTTGTTTATCAACAAATATTCTAGTAATCTAAATTCGCGTGCCGTTAAGTCGATCTTTTTTCCACCCCTGACCACCTCCATTGCTTTAGTATCCATCTTAAGATCCCCTGCAGTCAAGACTTTGTTTACAACGGCTTTCCTTCTAGCAAGGGCATGAACCCGCGCCATTAATTCACGAAATTTAAATGGCTTTGTCAAATAATCATCCGCTCCGATTGTCAGACCGTTGACTATGTCATCACTGGTCGACAGTGCCGTTAACATCAGCAACGGCGTTTGATCTCCATGCTCCAGCCGAAGCTTTTTACAAACTTCCAACCCATTCATTTCCGGCATCACTAGATCAAGGATGATGACATCATAGGAATCGCTTAGGGCGACGTTCAGCCCCATGACACCATCGTAGGCTTGGACAACCTGTATGTTATGTTCCTCCAACCCCTTTCGAATAAAGGAGGACACACCCTTTTCGTCTTCAATCAAAAGTACTTTCAATGCCTATCTCGTTAATATTGGAATTTACGGAAAAGGCATATAAGATGTTCGGCAAAAAAATATGAACGGCGGGTTGATGGTCGGTCCAGGAAGCCGTCTGTGAGTAAATGATAATGGTCAAATGTCTGAACATGTTACCAACGGTCATCGTATGGGCATCATTTCACCCGACCACACAATCGGTTGTTCATGCGTTTTCGGGTTGTTGGTAAGCCGAGCGAAATACAATGGCTTGTTTAGAAGATACTATCCAAAAAGCAAGTATGCAATTACCAATGTAACGAGGATATTAAAAGTTTGTGCGATCAGAAATCCATACAACGGCTTTTTGCTGCTTGAATTGAATAAATCCGAGAATTTTGTTTCCAAACCAATACTAGTGAAGGCGAGGACAAACCATAAAGCCTGAATACTTTTCAAACTATCTTTAATCGGCCGAATCGTTTCAGCACTCAGTAAAAATGAAAATAACAACGACGCAAAAACGAATCCAATTACAAATTTTGGGAATCGCTCCCAAATAAGTCCCAGGGTTGGCTTCGCCGCGTTGTTTTTGTTATCACCCGATCGATTGGAATAAGTCCAGTAGATACTAATCGCAAACGCCGCGAGTCCAAGTAAAACATTCTGTGAAAATTTTACAATCGTACTTATCTTTAGCGCCGTTTCTCCAACCAGCGTACCCGACGCGACTACCGCCCCCGTTGTATCAATACTCCCTCCCAGCCACGCACCGGTGACAGCTTCCGGAAAATTGAAATACTTCGCGATATATGGCATAAAAATCATCATTGGTATTGCAGTGATCAACACAAGAGAAATCACATAGGACAATTTTTTCGTATCACCTTTAATCGCTCCGGCTGTTGCAATGGCGGCCGACACACCGCAAATTGAAACTGCGCTGCTGATCATCATGGTAAGTTCTTCATCAATTTTTAATTTCTTACAAAGCCAAAAAGCAAAGTACCAGACACTCAAAACCACTACTAACGCCTGAATCAATCCTAATCCACCTGCCTTTAAAATGTCCGAAAAAATTACGCCTGTACCGAGCAACACCAGCCCTATTTTTACAAACAGCTCCGCCGATAAAGATTGACGCATCCAGTCTGGTAGTTTGAAAACATTACTTACGATTAACCCAATGGTTAGACTAAAAATTACGGATTCAAGATTTAAGGCCTTTACCTCACTGTTCCCGGATAATACTAATGCAATAAAGGTCAGCAGGATTAGTAGTGGAAAAGTTTTAAAAGCATCCTTCACCGACTTATTTATGAGATACACTGCCAACAGCGCTATCGCAAACACAAAAGCAAATTGTAAACCTGCTCTACCCAAATTTTCCAAAGACAACACGTTTGTAAATAGTTCCTGTGAATTCTTCCATGAATAAGAAGGAACCGGAATTGTCAAGCCCGCAATAACAAGAAGGATGATCAAAAATCCCAAAACCACAACAGTCCAGTCTTCGTGGAGTGTTATTCTTTTTGACGCAGAAACCTGAGTTGAATCAGCCATGTTCTATAAAATGTTTGGGCTCGTTAATCGCGACAAGAGATCTGATCTTTATTTTAAAGATATCTGCCAGCGCCCGCTTCGCGGCATAGTAACCACACATTCCATGCACACCTCCGCCTGGAGGTGTTGAGGAAGAACAAATATAAATACCTTTGGTCGAAGTTCGATAAGGCGATGACCGCAGCGCAGGCCGTGTAAAAAGTTGGCGGATGTCGAGGACCCCGCCATTGATGTCTCCCCCAATGTAATTCGGATTGTATAGGTGCAGCTGCTTCGTATTCATTGTATGTTTTGCCAAAATCGTTTCCTTAAAGCCTGGGGCAAATCGTTCGACCTGTGCTTCTATCGCAGCAGTCATGTCATTTGTAGAACCATTTGGGACGTGGCAGTATGCCCATGCTGTATATTTTCCTTCCGGTGAACGAGTCGTGTCAAAATTACTTTGCTGGGCCAACAGAACAAAGGGCCGGTCAACATGCTGACCTTTCCAGGTCAGTTGTTCGCTGTTCTCAATTTCCTCGAATGTATTGCCTAGATGTACCGTACCGGCAAGTCTGCACGATTCAGCTTTAAAGGGAATCGGTTCATTTATTGCCCAATCGACCTTAAAGACTCCCATCCCGTAACGATAATTTTTGAGTTGCCATTTATAAATGGAAGAAAGTTTATGACCGGCAATTTCCAGCAATTGTCTTGGTGTTACGTCAAACAATACAGCACGGTGCTTTGGCAATTGGTCTAGTGATCGGATGTAGGAATTGGTCTCAATTTTTCCACCAAGCGAAATAAAGTACCTTCCCAACGCATCGGCTACTGAATGAGATCCACCTTTAGGTATTGGCCAACCTCTAAAATGCCCTTGGGTGAGCAAGACAAAAGCTATCGCCGCCGACGCTATATTGGTCAACGGCTGCAGCCCATGTCCTGCCATACCAGCCCATAAACCTTTAGCATGCATTGTCGAGAAATGCTGTGACACTGCTGACGCCGACTGAATAGCCTTGAGTCCAAAACGTGTATAGGGTAAAAGATGGGACGGAAAGCCAAATGGTCCTAGGATATCGGCAGCTATCTTTGGCCAATCCTCAAGTAGAGGTATTATGAGGGAAAGGTATTTACTTCCATCCTTACCCAGGCTCTCTGCAGTTTCGGTTGTTGATTTGGTCAACACCGCAGCAGTGCCATCGTCAAATGGATGAGCCGCTGAAAGCCGAGGGTAAATATATTCCAGGCCTTGATCGGCCAACGGCAAAGAATTAAAAAAAGGCGACCCTACTGCCAAGGGATGTATTGCCGAACAGACGTCATGGGTAAAACCAGGTAGAGTAAGTTCCTCTGAGCGCAACCCTCCGCCGATCTTTGTATTGCCTTCCAGGAGCAAAACTGAAAGTCCCTCCTGCTGAACAGCAACGGCAGCAGCCAAACCGTTGGGCCCCGATCCTACGACGATAACATCATATTCATCTTTGCTCATTTCACAAACATTTTTACCGCTGAGAAAAACGCATAGGAAATACACGGTGAGGTCCGCTGAGCAATTGCAACGAAAGTCTACGGATCTCAGCCGGCATTATTTATCGATGTCTCAGCGGTTAAGTAAAAAGGATTGGCTTTACTTAATCGCTATCTCGCGTGAAACTGGATGAGGAGGGACTAAATGCGTATATCCCCAGTCCTTCATTAAATCGATTATGGGAAGTAACGACGTCCCCTTGTCGGTAAGGAAATATTCCACACGAGGAGGTATCTCGGGATAAATTATCCGTTTGATAATTCCGTCATTTTCAAGTTCCCGTAGCTGGGTCGTTAGCATCTGCTTGCTGATATCTTTAAGCACCATGCTCATCTTCCCAAAACGGTTGATTTCATTATATATAAGGAAGAGAATTAATATTTTCCACTTTCCCCCAATTATGCTCATGGTTGCCGTAACAGGGCAATTCGCAACATTAAAGCCATTAACTCTTTCCATAACACATTGATTATCAGCTTTAGTATGATTTTAGTGACTATATCAGAATATAATAACTACTAGCAATTAACGAACTACCGTCGTAAATAGCAAAGAATCAGATAAAAAAATCGCTTATGAAAAATTATGTCATTACAGGGTCGACGGGGAACATTTCGAAACCTATCATCGAGAAATTGGTAAA
>DASQTN010000451.1:0-2328 GCA_035641895.1 Chryseolinea sp.
CGGTCAAATAATACTGGCGAGTTAATGTGTTCGATCTGCTCCGCGATTTCATGAACTACTTCCCATCCAAACCCCATTTTTTCGACCAGAAACATCTCCGTCAAGCGATGCTTACGAATAACGAGTGCAGCTGCCTTTTTACCCTTTACTGTTAACGATACCGGTTTATAACGCTCATAGTTAACCAAGCCCTGATTTGCCAGGTTCTTTACCATGCTGTTGGCTGTGGGTGTGCTAACGTTTAATGTGGTACTTATTTCAGAAAGATTTATTTCTCCCTTTTCATTAGCGAGGTTAAAAAGCGTTTTTAAATAGTTTTCTGCCGTTTGCGAAGCCATTTCAATCCTTTAAAGATTTCAAAATTATAAATAATATCATCAAATTCATTTGTTAGATTAATCTAACAAATTAGATTTGCATAATTAACTGTGGGATTAGAATAGCAAAATATGAAGCAATTGTTTACTCTCATACTGGCAACCTGGTGCTCAACCAGTTTTGCTCAAGTAGGGACTGCCTCCGGGAAAGTCCTATCTGCGGGTACCCCGATTGAATTTGCTAACGTGATTGTCAACGGCTCCTCCTTGGGAGGAACAACTGATGAAGACGGCTTCTTTGAAATAAAGAACGTTCCGTTGGGAAAGGTCATCATTACCGCTTCTGCAGTTGGCTATCAATCACAATCGAAAAGCGCTACACTTTCTGTATCCCGGCCAGCCATTACGTTGGAGTTTGCATTGCAGGAGTCAACATCCCACTTAGAAGAGGTTGTGATTTCTGGCACTATGAAAGAAGTAAGCCGGCTTGAAAGTCCGGTGCCAGTGGAAGTTTATTCACCTGTGTTTTTTAAGGCTAATCCTACCCCGTCTATTTTTGAATCATTACAAAATGTCAATGGCGTCCGTCCACAGCTTAACTGCAATGTGTGCAACACTGGTGACATTCACATCAACGGGCTCGAAGGGCCTTACACGATGATCTTGATTGACGGAATGCCCATCGTGAGCGGTTTATCTACTGTGTATGGATTGACCGGTATACCACAGGCACTCATTGAGCGAATGGAAATAGTTAAGGGTCCTGCTTCCACACTCTACGGCTCAGAAGCGGTTGGGGGACTTATCAATATCATTACTAAAAAGCCGTCCAATGCATCTGCTGCGTCGTTTGATATCATGGGAACAAGCTGGGGTGAAGTGAATTCAGACATTGGCATGAAATTCAATGCAGGCAAAGCGCAAAGTCTTTTAGGTCTCAATTACTTTAATTACCAGAATCCTATTGACAACAATCACGATGGTTTTACAGATGTGACCCTGCAAAATCGTATTTCAGTATTTAACAAATGGGACTTCCACAGAAAAAATAGTCGTGCATTTTCAATCGCAGGCCGATACAACTATGAAGATCGCTGGGGCGGTGATATGCGCTGGACGCCTGAGTATCGTGGGGGTGATGAAATTTATGGAGAGAGCATATACACCAGCCGTTGGGAGGCTTTTGGCGTTTACCAGCTTCCTGTGAAAGAGCTTATCAACTTCCAGTTCAGTGCGAATGGGCACAAGCAAAACTCCTTTTATGGAAACACTTCTTACAACGCTGATCAATATGTAGCCTTCGGACAATTGACCTGGAACAAACAGGCGGGTGAACGGCATGACCTGTTAGTAGGCGCTGCCTACCGCTATACCTATTACGACGACAATACACCAGCAACTTTCAACAACACCGCAAACCATCCTTCGGAAACATTTCTGCCCGGTCTTTTTATCCAGGATGAAATTAAACTCAGCGAGTCCAACAAACTGTTGCTTGGCATGCGGTACGATCACAATAGCGTTCATGGTTCTATACTTTCACCCCGTCTGAACTACAAGTGGAGTTCAAACGACAAACAAACTGTCATCAGACTTAGTGGTGGTAATGGTTATCGCGTAGCCAATGTGTTCACGGAAGACCATGCCGCCTTATCCGGCTCAAGGACGGTTGTTTTTACCGAATCGCTGAAACCGGAAACATCCTGGAATACCAACCTCAACGTGGTGAAAAAGATCATCACGAAAGGAGGAACATTCATCGGCCTCGACGCCTCTGCGTTTTACACCTACTTTACCAACCGTATTGTTCCGGATTACGAAACCGATCCCAATAAAATTATATACAGCAACCTGGACGGCTCGGCTGTTTCCAAGGGCATATCATTGAACATAGACATGTCATGGGCAAGCGGGTTTAAAATACTGGCCGGGGCTACTGTGATGGACGTAACATTGACTGAAGAAGGTGAAACGGTTAGACAATTACTCACTGAGCGGTTCACAGGGGTCT
>DASQTN010000452.1:0-3848 GCA_035641895.1 Chryseolinea sp.
CGCGATGCGAGATTGTTGACTTTGTGGCGAAACGGGCACTTTGTTTACCGCTTTTCGATACGCTGACGACTGAAGAAATTGATATGATTTTTAGAATCATACTGCGTGTTCAAAATAATTGAACGTATGGACTATTGGTATGTCGGAATTATTCCACGAATGTGTAAACCATGAATTTACACGTTGTCCCGGATAATTCTTTTATCAATAAATTTTGTGACAATCTGGAAGAGCTCGGCCTCGGGGCGAATAATAAAGTTATTGTAAGGTCGAATGAAGGTGCCCTTAAATCCATTAAACATAACCTTCCATTTGCTCCACTGTATTCCAGCCGGTTTTCTTCTTTGATCGGCAACACATCGCAGTATGAAAAGGTTTTTATACACTATCTGACACCATTACTTTATCGTTGGTTAACAAAAAATAATTTTCAGGAAGTCAATTGGATGATTTGGGGTGGTGATTTGTATAATCTTCCTGCGTTAGATCGGATATGTTATGAGTCGAGGACGTGGGATGAATATGTCAGGAAGGATTGGTCCGCACAGACAGTGCTTTATAACTTAAAGATCAAGTTGACACAAAGTCCATTTCAGGAAAAGGCATACTCGAAAATTAAAAATGTGCTTACCTGGATGCGTGAGGAGTATAGTTTTGCAATGGATAATTTGTCACTTAACGCCCACCATAAGTTTTTCTTTTACGAAAATCAGTTGCCCTACGAAAAACTGGATGCTTTGGCAAAGCCTGGGAATTCTTCTCAGCAACTTTCGTTGATTCTCGGCAATTCAGGATCGCCCGCCAACAACCATCTCGAGGCTGTTCAGTATTTGGAGAATAATCGGATAGCTGTAGATCTTGTCGTCCCGGTTTCCTACGGCGACAAACGATATATCGCTTTCTTGAAAAAAACGTTGAAATTCAGTTACGGAAAAATTGAATTCTTGGATCGCTATATGCCTTTCGAAGAGTACTTGAGTTTGCTTGCATCTGCAGATGGGCTTATTATGAATACGATAAGGCCGCAAGGTTATGGAAATATTTTGATGATGATGTACATGGGGAAGCCGGTCTTTTTTAATCCAAAAAATATTTCGCTTCCTGATCTGAACGCAGCCGACTTGAGATGGATGCCAATGGACGACCTAAATTCATCAGAGATTCTCAGATCGGAAGTGCCAAATAAAGAGGCTGTAATAAAGTTGCTCTCCCATGACACGTTGTTGAAAGCATACCGGGAATTATTTAGCTAAGGATTTTTGAAATCATTGCGTTTATTTTCTTAGCATTTACCTCTGCATTCAAATCTGCAGCAGCGCGGTTAGCATTTTTCTTAAAAGTTTCTAGGTCTGATCGGGTGACTTCCGATAGCTTCTCGGCTAAACTTTTTGCAGTAAATTTTTCAGATACGATACCGAGATTGTAGTTATTAACTATTTCGGCCATTTCCGGTGTGGGACCGATCGCAACGGCCAGGCGAGCCTGAATAAAATCGAACAGTTTGTTAGGCAGCGTATTCTCGTAATTAAAATTTACAGGAGGAAGTAAAAAGACTCCCATGTCGTACTGACGGATGGCGTCAACCACTTCATTACTTTTTACTGGGGGAATTATTTTTATTCTTGCATCGTGTTTTGCCCTTTCCCGAAGCTCCTCCAAATACTGACGCGTTCCTTTAGAAGCAAACCCAGGTGTTAACAACATTAAGTCCAAAGTAAAACGATTGTCCAGAAGTGCCATTACATCGAACATGAGCTCAAGCTTTCTGGACGGAGTTGCTATACCATGATGTACCAACCTTATTTTATTTTCGACAGTTATTCCGGGTTGGACATCGAAGAAATTATTGGCATTGTTGATAACAATAGGTTTGACGTGGAAATTTTTTTCATACTCCAAAGCCAGTCCCTTTCCTACGGTCATCATGCCATCGACCTTGGGAATATACTTCTTGCACAACCAGGTGTTAAAGTCCTGAAAAAATATTCGCCACATTTTTTTGTCTTCAAAATGCCGCGGCGCGTATTCGTGTGCATCAAAAATAATTTTAGGATTTCCAGGGAATGCAAACGCTAGGGGTAAAGTTTCGACGTCGTTAGCAATGATAAGGTCGAATTTTGGATCTGACAATGTATTGATAACGCCATAGTAATTATGAAGAATTTTATGCGCTATCGTATGAAATTTTAAAAGCAAAAAAATGGAGGCAACAATTTTTCGAAAAAACGTTAGGTTGGTCGGTTTGATCACGACTACTTCGTAATCCGGAGCAGGTTCCGCTCCAAAGCATATAACGGTTGTTTTGTAATTGCCTTTTATAGCCTGAATTTGTCGTCTTACACGCGCATCGTGTTTGAGATTGCTCAGAACAAGGACCAAGACCTTTTTCATGGTCATTCTTTCTCGCTGACTTTAAGCCGCGCGGGATTTTCTCTCACAAACGCTTCCCACGATTTGCTTTTGCTTTTTATTTCTGCTTTTTGGAAGTGATGGCACACTGCGACGGCCAGCGCATCAGTAGCGTCCAGCAGCTTAGGCAATTCTTTGATTGTGAATAAAGTCATTAACATTCTGGCCACTTGTTCTTTGGAAGCATTACCGTTTCCAGTTACGGACTGCTTCACACGTTTCGGTGCATACTCTACAATAGGAATTTCGCGCGAAAGTGCAGCAGACATGGCCACACCTTGTGCTCTTCCCAACTTAAGCATGGATTGAACGTTCTTTCCAAAGAAAGGAGCTTCCAGCGCTACCTCGTCCGGATGGAAGTCATCTATCAGGCTTAAAACACGCTCGAAAATCTTTTTGAGCCGAAGCTCATGACTTTCATATTTGTTTAATTGAATGACACCAAACTGTAAAAGATCAATTTTCGGTTTCCGCACCAGGATAACCCCATAACCCATCACACTGGTCCCTGGATCGAGGCCTAGAATAATTCTTTCTTTTATCATTTTTCCCACGGGTTCAAGATAGGCAGCGTTTATAAATTATTGAAATTGCAGGCGCATGACATTGATTTTTAGTTTGCTTTTTTTCGCTTACATCATTTTAGTGGTACTGCTAACCATTGGTTGGATTAAATCGATTGCAGCAGAGCCATTGCCGGCTCTTCGAGCGGAAGTTATGGTGTCTGTCATAATTCCTGTACGAAATGAGCAGGCAAACATCGGCAATTTATTGGAAGACCTTCGAAAACAATCGCATCGTAGGTTTGAAGTAATCATCGTTAACGATCACTCAGGCGATCTGACAACGGAGATTGTTGTCGAATTTACTAAGCGCGATACGAGGTTTATCCTGCTTCCAACGCAGGGAGAAGGTAAAAAAAAGGCCCTAACGACGGGGATTAATGCCAGCACCGGTGAAATAATAGTAACGACCGACGGAGATTGTCGTGCTGGGTCAGACTGGCTTACCACTATATCAAATTATTTTACGGTCCCTAATACAAAGATGGTTTTCGGCGGTGTCAGGCTTCAAGGGCTATCTTTTTTTTCTATCGTCCAATCCCACGAATTTCTTAGCTTGATCGGAACAGCCGCGGCAACATTGTGGTATGGTTTCCCGTCGATGTGTAATGGTGCAAACCTGGCTTTTCGGAAAGCCACATTTATTGAGGTCGGCGGGTATACCAATAACTTACACATTCCTTCGGGTGATGACGAATTTTTGATGAGAAAAATTTTCGCGTTGTACCCGGATGGAATTCAATTTGTTAAGGATGGTAGGGCGGTTGTCGGAACATCAGCTTCGATTAACCTTAAGGCGTTTGTACATCAACGGGTTCGCTGGGCGGGTAAGTGGAAACATAATGTCTCTTCCAGTAATGCACTTTTGGCTTTTTT
>DASQTN010000453.1:0-3837 GCA_035641895.1 Chryseolinea sp.
TTACTTCTGATGTTTAGATTTGTCGAATCTTGTTCAGTCTTCATATTACCATCCAAAAACTTTTTTAACATATTCCCTGCTTGCCTTCCAACTCTCCTTCACTTCTTTTACCGGAGGACCATCGAAAGCAAGTTCTATCGCCGCACGGCCGCTGTAATTAATATTGTGTAACGCTTTGGCAATTGCAGGGAAATCCGTCACCCCTTCTCCGACGGCTTCCGTCCATTTACCGTTTGCCTTTTGATCACGAATGTGCATATACACCATGTTCTTGCCATAGGTTTTAATAAACCAAACGGGATCTACACCTCCGCGTATAAGCCAATTTAGATCTGGGCCCAGCTTGATGTCCGGAACTCTTTCGAGGATGCCCTTCAGATCATGCATGTTATTTTCAACTTCAAAAGTATGATTGTGGATGTTCGGCTGGACTTTAAATTTTTCACATATCTTCATGATCTGCTTCAATAGTTCTGCTTGTGCATCCAGTTCTTCTTCGGTTTTCATCCTTTTGGCATTACCGACTGTGATTCCCAGCATATCTCCGCCGACGGCATGAAGACGTTCAAGGACAATCGCCATATCATCCAATATTTTCGAATGCTCACTTTTTTTCCACATGTCTCCACTATACGAAGTGCCTGTCACAGGAACCTGATATTTATCGATGAGTTCTTTAACACGTTGAACAAAATCAGTGTGGCGTAAATTCGCTTCCATCATCTCAAGGCCTTCCATGCCTGCATACTTAAAATCACTGAATACCTGTTCGAGGATTGGAGTGCAATCCCAGTCAGGAGGATAACGGCTTGCATATACCCAAAGGTGACCGCATATTTGAACCCGCCCCGAATGTTTTGCCAGCACATTAGAGTTCGATAACAGGCCCGTTAGGGTTCCAATTGTAGCGGATGACCTGAGAAACTGTCGTCTTGATAAATTGAGCATTTTTGCAGAGAGTATTTACGAATTATTCAAGTTGTACCAAGTTACCAATTCGCCATCAATCATAATACATCCTAACATCGCATTTCTGTAAGCGGCGATTGAAAGGCAGAGGTAATTGTCCCAGGTCAATGTTGGCGCTGAAAATGTCATGTCATAGGCCTTTACACGAGAATTTCTTGCCGAGCTCTAGTTGTAGTGGAATTCGATGGTGATGATACAGGTCCTATAAGAAAGCCAAAAGTGAATAGGCCAGCCGTTGCGTACAGTGTATCGACTGCTTCTCGACCTTCTAAGAAAATTAAAGATACTTTTGAAGCAACGCCTTGGTCTTCCGTATTCCCTCTTCTTCAGATTGCGTTTCACCTTCAAACTCGATACCAATGTATCCCTTAAAGCCTGATGCCTTTACCAAATTTATCAATCGCTTATAATCGATCTTTGGCTGTTCACCATTTGCATCAAAATCATAGGTCTTAGCGCTCACACCCTTGGCAAAGGGCAACATTTCTTCGATGCCTTTGTACCGATCATAAATCTCAGCGCAATCTCCTTGCGTAGTACCCCACTGATGCGAAATACAAAAGTTGCCAAAATCGGGCAACGTTCCCACGTTAGATTTGTTTACCTGCTGCATTATGTCGGCCAGCCAAAAACCCTTTGAGGAATCACTGCCATGATTTTCAACGACGATGTTGATATTCATTGGTTTTGCAAATTCTCCCAGCCGTGAAAGCGAGTCTATTGAGGCGGTCTTCTTTGCCCTGGTCTCACCAGTCCCGTGCAGATTGACTCGGACCGTTTTACATCCAAGGAATTTCGCCGCATCGATCCATTTTTTATGATTCTCCACAGCTTCCAACCTCTCTTTGTCTTCAGGTAATGCGAGAAAACCTTCCTCGTCCACCATAATAAGGTGGTTTGTAACACCAGCATCCTTGCTTCGCTTCAACAGCTCGCGAAGATAAGCCATGTCCTTGCCCGCTTCCTTAAAATCCCTTTTGTAACTACCAAAACAACCATTCACATATTCGACCACGTTAACGCCAAACTGTTTGCTCGCAATAGAGGGGAAATCCAAGTGATCAATAGTTCCGTTTTTCAGCCCGCGGTGCAAAGACCATTCCGCCAGCGAAATTTCTAAAGACGGTTTAAGTTTAATCAATGGTGTCATGCAAAACGCCGAGGCAGTTTGGATAGTACGTTCTAAAAATTCTCTTCTGCTTGCCATGACCGAGAAATTTTTTGTTTATCAAGATACTAACAGCTTGGCGGAAAATCTTATGCTCTTGGATATTTTTTCCTCGCGGGTTCTAAACCTGCATGGTGCCATCCCGATGATGGCACCCTCTACATATCGCTATTTACCCGTAAGTTTTTTTATAAGCTTTACCTCTGACTTATCATAAGGCGTTCCATCCTTCCGGAAAATATCATGGAACCAAACTTTGGGTTCTTTTCCATTAGGCATCGGAGTATCCCACGCGTAAATGGTATTTGTTTTACCGGCCACGAGTCCCCAATTGTATGCACCAATTTTTTGGTCTTTCAGCATTGGGAGGACATTGTTAAAACGGCTGTTTCGTGTCCGGGCCATATATTCAGTACAAATCAAAGGACGCCCATAGGTACGCAAACTGTCGATCCATTGCTTATGAATGTCAGGGTCCATATAATTATGATAAGTGGTCACATCAGAATTGGCGAGCTGATAATTATTCAGATCGACCAGGTCCTTATTCCAGATACCGACAGACAAGGGTTGAGATGGATTCACTTCGCGGCCCCATTTAAATACCAGTTGTAATAAAGGCATTGACTTATTACCATAGCCTGAATTACCCGGCTCATTGTAAAGGTCCCATAGCACAATTCGTTTGTCATTTGAAAAATGTGAAAGTATGCTCTTGGTATATTTTTCCAGCGTCACGTATAGTGTAGTGTCTTGATGTATTTTATCGCCGGGATCGCGAACCCAACCAGAATTGTGAATACCTGGTTTTGGATCGGGTTGTTTGCCTGCTTGATAAGTCGCGTTCCAGCAGTCGTCAAACAAAACGAACAATGTTGTCATGTTATGTTTGTCTGCAATGTCCAGGTATTGTTCTACTCTGGATTTAAAGCCGGTCGAGTCGATTTCCCAGGCAAGATGATGAAGGTATACACGCATTGAATTAAAACCAATCGATTCAGCCCAACCTAATTCACGATTGATTGTTGCCGTGTCGAATGTTTCGGCTTGCCACATTTCCAGCTGGTTTATGGCGGTGCTGGGGATAAAATTACTTCCTCGTAACCATCCGACTTGTTCATACCATTGATTTGCCTGCTCCTTCGTCCAAACATCCCGAGTCGAGGATACCTGTACCGTTGCGTCAACTGGCGTTTCTTTCTTTTGCCAGGCTGTAAATAATGTCGTGGATACAGCGCAAAGAATTAATAGTGTACTGAATTGTTTCATACGTTATTTCGAATTATTTTTTTTGATAATTGGAACTGGCAGATGCCCAACACTTGGACTATCGGTGTTGATATGTGGCCAACCGTTTTTATATTGAAGTCGATCGATTAGCATAATCCTTCCTTTCGAGCTCAAGGCCGAATCGAGTGAAATGGCATGATACACGATCCAATCTTGTCCGGCATCGTCGGAGATTATAGAATTATGTCCTGGCGCATTCCACACTTTATTTTTGGCAAGGATAACGCTGCTTTTCGTTTTCCGTTCTTCACTTAGACGCTCAAAAGGACCTAGTGGATTTTTTGAACGCGCGATCATAACTGCATAGTTAGCTTTATCTCCACAGCAGTTGTCTCCGGAATAAAACATATAATAATAGCCATCCCGATGGTGAACCCATG
Organism: Chryseolinea sp.; assembly: GCA_035641895.1. Classification (GTDB taxonomy): domain Bacteria; phylum Bacteroidota; class Bacteroidia; order Cytophagales; family Cyclobacteriaceae; genus Chryseolinea. The sequence goes on from DASQTN010000453.1 coordinate 3,808, forward strand.
CACCTTCGACGAGCCTGCTGTATTCCTCAT
>DASQTN010000454.1:0-7616 GCA_035641895.1 Chryseolinea sp.
AAGGCTTCTAAAATAATTTGATAATGTCGTTGGCGAAGATGAATACCATCAATGCGAGCAGAAAAACCATGCCCACCTTCTGCGCATTCTCAAGGAATTTATCAGAAGGTTTCCTCCTGGAAATAATCTCGTAGCTTAAAAACATCACGTGTCCGCCGTCCAGCGCGGGTATCGGAAGCAAGTTCATAAAGGCCAACACCAACGAAAGTACGCCGGTCAAAGACCAAAACCTTGACCAATCCCACTCATTGCCAAACGCTTGCATAATACCAATAGGTCCCGATAAAGATTCTTTCGGGGACAAAGCGCCTGTTATTACCCTTCCAAATGCCTTGACCTGAACTGCTAGCGTAGAAAAAGCTCTTTCAGCGCCGCGAGGTATCGATTCGGTAAACCCATAGGTGATCGTCTTCTCCGCCTTTGCCAGGAATGCTTTTGTATCGGGATAAAAACCAATGCTTTTTTGATTTTTAAAATTTTCCTTAAATGTTAAGACCGAACCGGCACGTGCGATCTTCAGCGTTAATGTGTCTGACCGTCCGGACAGCGAATCCGCCTTCATCGCCTTTATTTTCGGCGTGACTTCATCATGAAACGCAATAGGCTCACCGTTAATCTCTATTATTTTGTCGCCAGGTTGCAAAATTCTCGCGGCAATTGAACCCTTTTCGAGCTCACCTACCACGGGAGCTAAGCGTGGAAATATAAAGGTACCTGGAGTGCTTTTCTTGTTGAATTTTTGAATAAAGTCCGCGGGTATCGGAATCTCGATGATTTGGCCGTTTCGGTCAACAGTGTAACTTCCATCAGTGCTTAATAAAGTGGCCGGCTTTAAGATATCCTCATAATATTCAAAATCCTGGCCGTTGATCTTGATGATCTTGTCGCCGGTTTTCAACCCCAGGCTTTCGCCGACAGGTCCAACATGATAACCACCGCTCGCGTTGACGGCATCCTTAAGAATGTAGCTATCGCCATAGACATAAGTAATGCCGATAAAAATCAGGACGCCAACAATTACGTTAACAACAATTCCTCCCAACATTACAATTAATCGTTGCCATGCTGGCTTCGCTCTGAATTCCCAGGGCTGTGGCGGTAACTTCATCGCTTCCGTATCTAGCGATTCATCGATCATACCCGAAATTTTGACATAACCACCCAAGGGAATTGCACTAAGTGCGTATTCAGTCTCACCCTTCTTAAATGAGAAAATTTTAGGAGGAAAGCCGATTGAGAATTGCTCCACCCGCATTCCAAAATATTTTGCAGCTAGTAAGTGACCAAATTCGTGCACAGCTACCAAAAAAGACAAGCTCAATAAAAGTTGAGCTAACATTATCATCCAATCCATTCTTCTTTATTCGTTAATCCGTTATTCGTACCAGTTATTCATTCACTCTTGCGCGTCTTTTTATCAGCTATCTTATCCGTGTCACCAACGATTAACGGATAACGGATGATGCTTCATCCATTCCAACGCTCTGATTCTTGTCTCTTTGTCAGTATTTACGTAATCCTCGTATGTTGGCGCCTTAACATAATCCATTTTTTCAAGGCATTGTTCCACTAATGCTGACATTTCCAAAAAGCCAATTCTATCGCTCAAAAACTCGGCCACAGCCACTTCATTGGCAGCATTCAGCACGCATGGCATGTTTCCGGCCTTCTCCAGGGCCGCAAAAGCCAGCGCAAGATTACGAAAAGTTTCCGTATCCGGCGGCTCAAATGTCAATGCTGGATAGTCCTTAATATTAAAACGGGGAAAATCTGATTTAAAACGATCCGGGTAAGTCAAAGCAAATTGAATAGGCAAACGCATGTCAGGCAGCCCAAGTTGCGCTTTGATCGAACTATCTTCAAATTGAACAAACGAGTGGATAATGGACTGCGGGTGAATGGTAACTTCCACCTGCTCGGGTTTTAAACCGAAAAGCCACTTTGCCTCAATCACTTCCAGGCCCTTATTCATCAGAGTAGCGGAATCGATCGTAATTTTGGCACCCATACTCCAATTGGGATGTTTCAATGCCTGCGCTTTTGTAATTTTTTTTAGTTCTGACGCTTTTTTCCCTCTAAATGGCCCGCCAGACGCCGTGAGTATGACCTTTTCAATCTTATTGTGAAACTCTCCTACGATACATTGAAAAATCGCCGAGTGTTCCGAATCAACAGGAAAAATATTGACTCCTTTTTGTTTGGCTAACGCCGTGACAAGCTCCCCAGCCACAACTAACGTCTCCTTGTTAGCTAAGGCAATAGTTTTACCAGCTTCAATAGCTTTAATTGTTGGTTTCAATCCGCAGTAGCCCACGAGCGCTGTTAAAACAAGATCAACGGTACCCATGGTAACAACGGAATTCAATGCGTTTTCGCCAGCATATACTTTTACGCCCTCTTCACTTAGCTGGTCCTTCACAAATGAGTAGTGTGTTTCATTTGTAATGACCACTGCATTTGGCTTAAACCGTTTGGCCTGCTCAACTAAAAGCAACGCATTGTTTTGAGCCGTCAGTACCTCGACCTCAAAGAAATCCGGATATGAAGCAATGACGTCTAGCGCTTGCTTTCCGATGGATCCGGTTGAGCCCAAAATGGCGATATTTTTTTTCAAAATTCAGCGTTCGGTTGTAACATCGATTTCATTTCTTTCAGAACAGGCAGCCTGCCCGTGGCACGCAGCGTTCTGTCGACAGAGCAACAAATGCCTGCGGGAAAGGACTGATGAAGAGAAAAATGATCATTTGAATTCATATAGTCGTGCATCCACTACGATCTGCATTGCTTATCAAGCCTTGAAATTAATTAATTCGTCGGCAATCTTTCGATCATTCGAAAGGCGGGGTACCTTATTTTGACCCCCTAGTTTGCCGAGTGATTTCATATAATCTATAAATGCTCCTTTGCGTAACGGTTGAATCCGAAGTATCCGTAAAATACTTCCTTTGATTAAGTCGTCGTAATAAACATTCAGTTTCCGCAACGATTGGTCTAAGACCGTGGAAAATGCTTCGACGTCGCGAGGCGGATTAGCAAACTCGATGAACCATTCGTGACAAGGTAAACCGTCGGCTGGAGTTACCTGAGGCGCTACCGTAAACTCGACAAGGTCAACGTCAGGAAACTGTGCCATGGTAGCTTTCATGGCTTTCTCCACCTCCTCACCTATCACATGTTCTCCAAAGGCTGAGATAAAGTGTTTTATTCTTCCGGTAACAACCAAACGGTAAGGATTCTTAGAAACGAATTTAACCGTGTCACCGATCGAGTATCCCCAAAGTCCTGCGTTGCTATTAATAATAAGCGCATAATTTTTATTCAACTCTACTTCTTCAAGGTTCAGTCTAACCGGATTTTCGTTGAAGTACTCCTCTGTTGGAATGAATTCAAAAAAAATTCCGCTATTTACAAGCAATAGTAACGCTTGGTCTAGCTGCGTATCCTGATACGCTATAAAACCTTCGGATGCAGGATAAGTTTCAATGGAATCGATACGCTTCCCTATTGTATCAAACAATTTTGCACGATACGGCTCGAAGTTTACACCTCCGTAAACGAACAACGAGAAATCCGGAAACACATCTTTGATTTTCTTTCCGGTTCGCGCCTGTATCCGATCAAAATACATTTGTGCCCAGGGAGGAATTCCGGAGATCAAAGTCATATTTGAATAAAGCGTTTCATCGATTATCTTCTCAAGCTTCTCTTCCCAGTCTTCTATGCAGTTTGTTGCATAGCTCGGCTTTTGATTCGATCGCAAATATTGCGGGACATGATGATTAACAATTCCCGACAGCCTTCCTGTATTTATGCCAGCTTTGACCGTTAACTCGGGACTGCCGGAAAGAAACATTAATCCGCCATCCAGAAAAGAAGCATTTCCTGTTTCATGCACGTAACTTAGCAATGCGTTCCTGGCACTGTTGATATGGTTTGGAATTGAATCTTTTGTGATAGGAATGTATTTGGTACCAGACGTGGTACCCGACGTTTTGGCAAGATATTCCGGTTTCCCTTTCCAAAGCACATCGGCTTTGCCATCCAAAACCTGCTGGATATAAGGCTTCAGCTCTTCATAATCGCGAATGGGTACATGTTTTTTAAAATCGTGATAGTTATTAATTGACTGAAAATTGTGTTCGCGCCCGAAGATCGTTGATCTGCCCTGTTGGATTAAATCTCTTAGAATATTGTCCTGATGCCTGAAAGGTTCTTTTGACCATGTCCTGGTGTTCGAAGCTATGTAAGCGGCAAAAGGTTTTGCGAGGAAAGAGCGTATACCCATGACATGCAAAACTAAGAAAATTGACTCATTGCAAGCGCTTATTAAACTTCTTAGTTTTATGCGCGTTTTAATGCAATAAAACTTTTCAACTTTCATGTGCATCCTGGCACTTAATAACGTTTAATTTATATATGAAATCGGTGAAAGTAGTTGTTATCGGATTTATCGCGGGTCTTTGCGGAGCATTTGTTTTCTATTTGTACGCCATTAAACCTTCTTTGCAAAACATTGCCCAAGAGACGCAGGTTCAGCCTGTGCACTTTGCAACTGAACCAAGTTATACTCCGTCCCAGGCAAGTACTTCGGTATCACCCACGCCGATTCTAGCTGGAGTAGATTTCAGTGATGCAGCAGCGAAAGCAACGCAAAGCGTCGTGTTCATTAATAGTATCTCGCAGGGCGCTTCAATTACCTATTGGGACTGGTTTTTCGGCGAAGGAACGGCGGGAGGACGAACTCAAGTCAGCAGTGGGTCGGGAGTGATCTTTTCTACCGATGGCTACATCATCACTAACAATCACGTGATAGAATCCGCAGAACGTATTGAGGTGAACTACAATAAACGAATTTATACTGCCGAATTAATCGGAACAAATCCGTCCACCGATCTGGCGGTTATTAAAATAAATGAAAGTGGCTTGCCCGCGATAACATTAGGTAGCTCCAAAAATGTGCAGGTAGGCGAATGGGTAATTGCCGTCGGGAATCCTTTTTCACTATCATCAACTGTCACAGCAGGTATTGTAAGTGCTAAGGGAAGGAGAATTGGAATTTTGCAGGATAAATTTCCCATTGAGTCTTTCATTCAAACCGATGCTGCCATTAATCCCGGAAATTCCGGCGGAGCATTGGTAAACAAGAACGGTGATTTAGTAGGAATAAACTCTGCCATCCTTAGCAGAACCGGATCATATACCGGCTATGCTTTCGCAGTACCGGTTGACATCGCGCGAAAAGTTTTTGAGGACCTGAGAAAATATGGTGTCGTACAACAAAGTTTTGTGGGCGGATCGGTTGTGGAGTATAACTATGAAAACGCCAAGAAGTATGACCTCAATACCGAGGTAAAAGATTTCAACGGCGTGTTGCTCGAGAGTATTGAGAAAGATGGACCTGCAATGAAAGCTGGATTGAAACCTGGAGATGTGATCATTAAACTGAATGCAACGGAAATAAACACACAAAGCACTTTTGAAGAGGAATTGAGCTATCGTTATCCCGGTGATAAAATTTCTCTGTCATATTTACGCGATGGCAAATTGCAAACCACATCTCTCACGTTAGTGAACTTGAATGGAACCACTGACATTATAAAACGAAATATTTTTAGCAATGAGGCATTGGGCGCTCAACTTGAGGCCACCCAATATGGCGTGAAGGTCTTCAGAATGAAAGATAACAGCGTGTTAAGACGCATTGGAGTACCGGAAAACTTCACGATCATCGCCATCAACCGCGAACGGGTAAAAGAGCCCGAGGAAGTCGTAACCTTTTTCGAAAAATTTAAAGGCCGTGGCTATTTGTATGGAATTAACAGTTCAAAACAACAGGTAGAGATACCGTTCGTTGTGAGATAGTTTCGAGTTTCGTGTTTTGGGTTTCTAGTTTCCGAATAAAAAAGCTCTATACTTAATGCGCTTGGCGAATTGCACGAACTCGAAACTATAAACTCGAAACTAACTAATGCGCATCTTCAGTTTCTTTCCAAGATCGTCAACAGTAGCTTTGAAGTTTGCATCGGTTTTCATCATATCTTCAACCGATTCAAGTGCGTGAATAACCGTGCTATGATCACGGCCGCCAAAATTTTCTCCGATAAGGGCAAGCGTTAATTGTGTATAGCGTTTGCAGAAATACATGGCAACCTGCCTTGGAATTACAATCTCACGTTTTTTTACTTTGCCTTTCATGGCTTCCAAATCAACCTTGAAAGCATCAGCAACGGTTTTTTGAATGAAATCTACACTTACGTCTGATTGAATTTCCTTTATAATATTTTTAAGAACCTCCTTTGCCAATTCGAGATCGATCTCTTTTTTAAGAAGTGTCGCATGGAAGATGAGCGAATTAAGAACGCCCTCCATGTCACGAAGGTTTGTGTCGACGCTATAGGCTAAGTATTCGGAAACTTCTGTAGGAATTTGAATTCCGTCGGCTAACATTTTTCTATTGATGATTGCCAGCTTTGTTTCGAAGTCAGGTTCCTGTAAATCTGCTGTTAGTCCCCATTTGAAGCGTGAAAGCAACCTTTCCTGAAAACCTTTCATATCACGTGGGGGACAATCGCTGGTCATGATGATCTGTTTCCCAGATTGGTGCAACTGATTAAATATGTGAAAAAACATTTCCTGCGTCTTCTCACGGCCAGCTAAAAACTGAACGTCATCCAATATCAACAAATCGACCTGCTGATAAAAATTTTGAAAATCCTGAAGCTTATGATTTTGAAGAGCATTCAAAAATTGATTCGTAAAGTCACTTTGGTCGACATATAACACAACCTTATTTGGCATGTTATTTTTTATTTCATTACCGATGGCTTGCACCAGGTGTGTCTTACCAACACCGACTCCACCATAAAGCATCAATGGATTAAATGATGTTACACCTGGTTTCTTTGCAACTGCGACACCAGCGGACCTGGCCAAGCGGTTACAATCTCCTTCAACAAAATTATCGAAACTGTACGCAGTATTAAGTCTTGAATTGATTGTCTGCGGATTTATCGCCCGAAGGGAAAACGGAGAATATTCGTCTGCGCCGAATGCATTATTTCCGACGCCGCTTCTTCTGTTACCTGCACCATTTACTGGATAATTAACCGATACTGGCGGGGTTTTCTGATTACCACTGTCAACAACAACAGAATATTCAAGCCTTCCGGTGGGACCTAGCACAGTGTGAATTGCCCGTTTTAGAACAGGCACATAATTATCTTCAAGCCATTCGTAGAAAAATTGAGAAGGAACTTGTATTGTGAGAACATCACCCTCAACGCGCAATGGATTGATAGGCTTAAACCAGGTATTGAAGTTTTCTTCACCTACGTTTCCACGAATTACTTCGAGACAATCACTCCATACTGTTCCACAGCTAACTTCCATTGATCTCTTAATCTTTTTTTGGTTTTTAAAGGTCCGTTTGAGAAAGGGGAGACAAAGATGTAAAAAAAGAGGTAAAGAAAACAAGCCGAAGCGTCTTTGATTTTATAGAAAAAAAAATCATTGCGAAATTTTAAAATTAAACGCAATGGTGTTAACAAAACTTGACTAAAATTGGATAGAAATATTTTATTAGATGTCTGAATCATCCATCCACTCCATTTTACATG
>DASQTN010000455.1:0-5902 GCA_035641895.1 Chryseolinea sp.
CTACCTCACAGCGGCACTGGAAAGTGCATTTGAATTGGGGCCCTCCACCAGCAGGAAAATAATGGTCACTCTAAAAAATCTATGAAACTCCGCGCCATCACAAATTTCCTGATGCTGATTTATGGTCTTTCGATCACAGCCTTTGGCATTATGGAGATTGGTCACGAAGCTCTGCACTCATTTAAAAATGCAGTCCACCATCATGAAGCAGATCATCACCATATACTTGAAGATCATGACATTCAACTCGATGACAGCACAGATACCATTGATAACATACTATCGTCTCTGTCTTTCAACATTGCTTTCTACGAATCTTGTACTTTAGTTTTAATAAACGTCCTGTCCAAACCTCAATATCAATTACAGAATGCCGCAAAAACAATCACGGTTGCTTGTAGTTTCTTTGTTCCCCCTCGCATCGGCATTTGACTTTCTAAATAAAGCCAAGAGAGGCTTGTAGCATGAGCCTATAAAATCAAGTTCCCCGATTTTATCAGAGCAAGGAAAATTCATGCCTCAATTTTCCCAAAAAGATGTCAAATTTCTATTTTACAACCTCGTCATGAAAAAGAGTCTGTTAGTTTTAATTATCTTATCACTGTACCTGACTGTCAATGGGCAGGGAATTATTGTCGGTAGCGTATTGGATGAAGACAAAGCATCGCTTGCCGGCGCGCATATATTTTTAAAGGAAACTTCGACTGGCACTATTGCCAATGGCAATGGCCAATTCCGATTGAAAGATATTCCAAAGGGCACATATACGCTTTCCGTTTCCTTTATTGGATATGAAACGTTATCACAGTCCGTCGTTGTGAACGACAAGTCGACATCGTCGCTGGAACTTGTCATGAAACCCGGTGACATACAGTTGGCAGATTTAGTGGTCAGTGCCAGTGCAGAGCAGCCGATGAATACGCTTAGTCCCCTCGACATCAAGCTCAGACCTACCAATACCTCACAAGATATTTTACGAATGGTTCCTGGGCTTTTTATCGCACAGCACGCCGGCGGTGGAAAGGCTGAGCAAATTTTCTTAAGAGGTTTTGACATTGATCACGGAACAGATCTAAATTTAGAAGTTGATGGTCTACCGGTTAACATGGTATCGCATGCCCATGGACAAGGTTATTCCGATTTGCATTTTGTCATCCCAGAAATGATCAACTATGTAAACTTTGATAAAGGGCCTTATTTTGCGGACAAGGGAGACTTTACCACAGCGGGCTTTGTGGATTTCCAAACTAAGAATGTGCTGGAGGAAAATTTTGTAAAATTCGAAGGTGCGCAATTCGGGACTTTCCGAACGGTGGCGGGCGTAAATATATTTTCTCCGAAAACTTCTAATACTCAAGGCTACATCGGCACCGAATTTTTCCGGACCGATGGATTTGTCGAAAGCCCGCAGGATTTTAATCGTTTTAATATCACTTCAAAAATATCCACACAATTGAACGATGATAATAATATTATGGTAGGCGCATCCTACTTTACAAGCAAGTGGGATGCCTCCGGTCAAATTCCAACACGCGCCGTTGAAAGCGGACTGATTACCCGTTTTGGGTCAATCGACGATTCGGAAGGAGGCCAAACCAGTCGGGCAAACTTGTTTATAAAACACACCCGGTCATTTTCCAATGGCGCGTATCTTACGCAGCAAGCCTATGCAGTCCATTATGATTTTAGTCTGTATTCCAATTTTACTTTTTATTTGAACGATCCCATCAACGGCGACCAGATAAACCAAAATGAATCGAGGATGATCTATGGGTACAAAAGCAGTTATGTTACTAATAGTAGATTTCTAAAAAAAGATCTTGCGACTGAGGTAGGTGCTGGTTTTCGTTTCGATGATATCAATGACATTTCCCTCTCGAACACCGTAAGGCGAACGTTCATCAATGATATACAACGCGGCTATATACAGGAAGCGAACGCAAATGCCTATATAAGCGAAACGTTGAGTTTATCTGACCAATGGTCACTTAACGCAGCCTTACGTTTTGATTATTTTAATTTTACATATGAGAACCGCCTTGATAATAGCAACAAATCGATGGGTAAAGCAATCGTCAGCCCCAAGCTGAACGTAAATTATCAGCTAAATAAAAACACTCGATTGTATGTGCGGACCGGTTTTGGATTTCATTCCAACGATGCCCGTGTTGTCATCCAACAAACCAGCAAGGAAATCTTACCTAAGGCCTATGGTGTAGACTTCGGGTTGGATGCTAAACTTTCCAATCGTTTATTTTTGCATGCCGCTATTTGGGGTCTGGACCTCGACCAGGAATTCGTCTACGTCGGCGATGCAGGTATTGTAGAACCCAGCGGAAAAACGCGTAGGGTTGGGTTGGATTTTTCGATCCGCTATGAACTCTTACCCTGGTTATTCCTGGATGGTGATCTGAATTTTACCAATCCAAGTGCAAAAGGAGAGCCAGAAGGTCACGACTACATTCCGCTGGCACCCACCATTACGAGTATTGGAGGATTGTCGTTCAAAATGCAAAATGGATTTAATGGAACCTTGCGTTACCGGTACATCGGTGACCGGGCTGCCAATGAAGATAACAGTGTAGTTGCTGAAGGCTATTTCTTAGCTGACGCTGTTGTGAACTATACAAAGAAAAAATTTGAAGTCGGTTTATCGGCTGAAAATATTTTCAACATCGATTGGAACGAGGCACAATTTGACACAGAATCGCGGCTAGTTGGTGAGTCACAATCCGTCTCTGAAATCCATTTTACACCGGGCACACCGTTGTTTTTGAAACTAAAGGTGAGCTTTTTCTTTTAGAAACATCGTTAGCAGAAGCGATCCAGTACGATTTCGTGCCTCCGGGTAATGTCACTAAGTTAAGACGGCGAAACCAAAACTATATGCAAGTTCTTTGTTCCAGGACTTTAGCATATGGTTCCCCTCATCCTAAAATGTATATCACGATGCGGCCGTTTGGAGCGTCCCCTCTTGAGAGGGGTAAGGGGAGTGTGACGCCTTTGGAAAATCAAAGTGCAAGTGAAGTTACATGGTCTGACACCCCTCTAGCTCCCCTCAAGGGGAGACGTGCGTGCGGCCGCCGCGTTACGTTCACTGTAGGATAAGTCAAGTATAGGTGTAAGCTACTCGTTGCGGTGCGTCATTATAAAATATTGGCTATCGATATTTATGTCTCCCTTGGGGATCTTGTTAAGTATTTACTTCCTTACAATTAGAAGCAAATCAAGAGCGTTACTAGCATCATCAACGACAATGTAGTCCTCGTGCCTAATATTGGTCACGAGCCGGTTATCAATGGATTGAAGTTTATTCCTGTTCCACCGGTTTAAAATTTCGTACGGAACTTTCAAAATAGAGGCTGGCAAATGGTACTGCAGGTTAAAAATATCAAATCGCGTGATTCGTTGTACCGACCGTTTATTCTGCTCATAGTAATTCATGACCCTTTCATTTCCGGTAATCCCTTTCATTTGAACTTGAGGAAAAAGTCTTGCCGCGATATTTCTTAATTCTTCGGGAACGTACTCCCGGATATGCCACGGATTTCGTGAAAGGGACATACGTCGGTTTGGGGTGGTCAACAATGCAATCCCTCCAGGTTTGAGTACCCTATGAATCTCTTTAAGAAAAAGCACATCATCCTGAATGTGTTCGATAACCTGAAAGCTTACAATACTGTCGTATGCGTTGTCGGCAAGCTCCCTCAATGGAGGAATATTCATACTTAAAAAGCGACCGGTCGGAAATTTTATTTTCAGGTCGCTGATCACGTCTTCAATTTTATCGACCGCCGTAAAGCTTCTTGCATGCTGCATTAATAATCCTACGCCTCTGCCTTCCCCACAACCTACTTCCAATACATCGCCGGAAACATACTCCTTTGCAATAACATAAGCCTTAAAAAGCCTCTGATGTATAGGGTTGTCAGAACTGATCTCTTCACTTGTTATCTCGGTGGTATAAACTTTGGCCATATAGGCTGCAAAAGTAAGAATTTGAAATTGCTCCGGGATCCCTAAACATCAAAGTATTGTATTTTGTTGGATCCTGAACCAATAAAAGCGTAAAACTGAAACCATGAATATACGGTTGGGCGTTATAATGGCGTTATCTATGGAAAAAATACCCGGCTCCCGATGGCTATCGCCATCATCCCTCGTACTTTCACAAAACCTTGCTATTTTCACAGCTGCATGAGATACATTTCGTTATTCGTTCTTTTATCGTTCACAGCTTCAGGACAAGCGCTGAGAGATATTAATTATAGCTTTCTATATAATCCTAACGAACCAATTGAGTTTCGGATTGAAGCCGTAAAGTCCAATGAAGGTTGGACAGCTTTTTACAAGCTTTCCCTCCGGGATACAACGCAGGACATAAATCAATTCTTGATTCAATGGGACATCCGGAAAGATCTTAGTGAAAAGGAAGGCGTTGTTGTTGAGCTTGAAAACATTTCTACTCAAAAAGAAAAATACAACATCGAGGGAAAGATAAATCTGCCCGCCGTCGCTGACTTGCGATATCTGACTGCACGAATTTTGAATAACACCGTTAAACGTGCCTGGATTTTTAACAAGGTCCTGGACCCAAAATCACCTGTCAACGGATACCTTACCCTTCAAGATGCGCCAGTATTAGAATCTTTTATCAAGATCAATACACCGGTCAATCTCGTGAGTGTATCTGATCCTCAAAAAACAATCTCTTACTATAATGATAATTTTCCTGCTGCTGTTCCTGGTTTCTCGGAAGGGATGGGAAGGGTGCCAAAGGCCATGGTAGTGGATTCTACATTAACCCATGCCGTAGATCAACCGATCTCATTTTCAGAGGCAGGGTTGTACCTTGTTCAAAAAGATACTACCTCCACAGAAGGGTTTGCATTTCGGGTGGAGGAAGATTATCCACGCCTTGCAAAGATTGAAAGCCTTGCAGATCCTTTGATTTATATATGCACTAAACAGGAATTTGATCGCATTAAACAAGCGAAAGGAGACAAAAAAGCATTCGATCGGGTAATTCTTTCGATTACAGGTGACACAGAACGCGCCAGGAATTTTATGCGCAGTTATTTCCGGAGAGTGGAATTGGCCAATGAATTTTTCACTTCTTACAAAGAAGGTTGGAAAACTGATCGAGGCATGATTTACATAATCTTTGGTCCGCCCGACCAGGTGTATCGGTTTACTGATCGTGAAGTGTGGACTTATAAAAACAGCATGTATAAAGTTACCTTTGACTTCGTTAAGTCAAGCACCCTTTTCGATCCCGAAAATTTTGTGCTAGTCCGGGACAAAAAAACTCAGGAAACGTGGTATGAAGTTGTGGACTTGTGGCGAAATGCCAGATTTTAAAAAGGGAAATATTAAATCACTTCATGGCTTCCTCCCAGCGAACATCGTTGTACATTATCGCCACTCCTATCGGAAACCTGGGTGACATTACAATTAGGGCTCTGGAAATTTTAAAAAATGTCGATTTAATACTTGCCGAAGATACGCGAACTTCTGGTGTACTTTTAAAGCATTACCAAATCTCGAAACCATTGCAAAGTTTTCACAACTTTAATGAGCATAAAATTGTTGGAATGCTTATAGAGCGACTCAAAAATGGCGAACAAATGGCTTTGATTTCGGATGCTGGCACTCCTGGAATTTCAGACCCAGGATTTTTGATTGCGCGTGCTTGTGTTCAAGCCGACCTGAAAATAGAATGTCCTCCGGGACCCACGGCATTCGTCCCTGCACTTATAAAATCTGGTTTGCCCTCCGATCGCTTCGTGTTCGAAGGATTTCTTCCCCTAAAAAAAGGGAGACAAACACTTCTCAAAAAACTTGCAGAAGAGGAAAGAACAATGATCTTTTACGAATCGCCCTATCGCCTCGTGAAAACGTT
>DASQTN010000456.1:0-2222 GCA_035641895.1 Chryseolinea sp.
CATTGATGAGGTAAATCCCTCCCTGCAGAAATATTGATGGAGCTATCGCTTTCAGCACACAGCTATCAGTCGCATATCGGTAACTCGGAGTTAAAATAATGTAGCAGGGATTGCTGGAAAGCAAAAAACAGCTGTCCTGAAATGGGCTAAAACCCATTTCAGAACAAAACTGTAATCTCCACAAATTGAGATTGATTGTATTTAGATTAGCCGGCGGCCAATAGGTAGCTCGTTATTTCACCAGCTCCATATCCATTATTCTATCAAACGAAGGTTGGATCACCCAATTACCTTGCTTATCAATCATACCCCATTTGTCGCCCTGCTTCGCTGCTGCGTAACCATTTTTAAATGCACGGGTTCCGTCAAATTGAGGTTTGATAACCCACTCACCGGTACTATTATAAAACCCAACTTTGCCTCCTTTTTTTCCTTCAGCGAGACCATCTGAAAAATCGCCCCAACTTTCAGTATCCACCTTTGTTACTTCTCCATTCTTATTCACATATCCCCAGGCATCGCCAGTCTTTACACGGGCTAGACCTGTTGATGAATCAAATTCCTTTCCGACACTAAACTGAGGTTTGATAACCCATTCACCGGTCTTATTGATATATCCGACTTTGTCGTCATTTGACTTTGCCCATGCAATGCCGTCAACAAAATACCCGACACTTTCAAACTGAGGCTTCACGACAACTTTACCGCTGCCATCCATGTATCCGAATTTTTTATCCGCAGCTCTGAAAGGTGCGAGCCCTTCAGAAAACTCCTTTACGTCCGATACCCCAGATCCTTCAACGGGTGATTCCTCACCGCTGGTATTAAGGATAATATAATTCTTGTTCAAGGTAGCCACAGCATGACCATTGCTAAACCCTGTAACATGATCGTACTTGGCAGGAATTGCCAGTTTGCCTTCGGCATTTAAAAACCCCCATTTCTCACCTTGCCGAACAGGAATTAATCCATCGTTAAATCCTTCCAGATCAAATCCAAAACGATCAATTAACTTGAAGTCTTTTACTTCAGTATTCACTTTCTCACCTTTCGTATTGATAAAGTAATATTGCTTTGCCTTTGTATCGTAGATCGGAGCAAGCCCATCGGAGGAAAATTTGTGACATTTCTCAAATTGAGGTTTTATTACGATTTCACCTTTTTCGTTGGCATACCCCCAGGTTTTGCTATCAACAGGCTTTACCTGCGTAAGATATTGCTGGGAAAAAACAGTGGTGGTAAGAAAAAATGCTGAGGCTAAGCCAGCTATAATTTTCATTTTCATTTGTGAATTGGTTTTGTGGATATAGTTTTTTGATTTTTTTTTCCTTTTAGAAGGCCGAAACGTCCTTTTATGTGTTTAAGTTGGATTAAAACTTTCGCTAACCATAATTAAACATGAATAATTTACTCAGAGGACTGATTGCCGGCTATGGCGCTAAAAAATTAGGAGGTGGTTGTTTCGGAACCATCATTGTTTTTATAATTATTTGGGTTGCCCTTGGCCAGTGTCAATAAGCAGAATTTTAAACCATTAGAGTTAAATACGTTTTTGAGCTGATATATAGGCGGCATCCGGCTTTGCTGGTTCTTCAGCGTTCCATTTTTTTAATGAATCTTAACGAGAGATTGATCCAAGGGTTGAATCTTTTCAAAATTTTATTGCCTTCTTTAAGAAAATCGTTTGTCTTCATTTGCATTTGGACCATCAAAGTGACCAATTCGGCGTGCTACGAAAATTTTGAAAGCAGTGCAAGTTCGCCAACTCCGGGTTTACGTGATCGATTTTATCGTAATACTTTCGTTTTAACATGTCGGATAATCCCAGGTCCTTCTGCTACAGAGTGTGGATACGCCAGGTTCCCAACCGCGAGCGCCGCCGCCGGATTCTTATAATCAGATTTCTATTTATATTAGGATAAAAAAATATCCATGGTGATAGCTAAGGCCGTTCTTTTCAGTGCTCTTGCATTTATTTCTCATTCAACATTTTCGCAAAAATATCAAGGCGATAGTTGGGCAACGGTAAAAGCAAACGGATCTGGCGTGCTGACCGCTGTTTACAGCGAGCAATTTGGCCTTGTGTTCAAGGACAAAGATGGTAAAGTGAAAGGTGTTTGTGTTGATATTCTTTCTGACTTTGCCAAGTATGTCAAAGAAAAATACGGCAAGGAGCTTACCATTAAGTATGCAGGAGAAATACCGGTCTTTTCCGTATTTCT
>DASQTN010000457.1:0-11629 GCA_035641895.1 Chryseolinea sp.
CCGTAAAGTTTACTCCGTCTTCAAAAGCTATGGATTTAAATGGTACCAACCCCTGATCATGGTACATGGCCAAAATCCCATCGTACTTTAAATGAGACCCAGCTGCGAAAAAGCCATCGGCCGGAAACGGTCCGTATACCAGTTTCCCTTTGTTTTTTTGATCTAATACTACCGGCCTGATGATCAGCTCCTCCTCGTCCCCAAGCAGGCCATTGTCCCCAGCATGTGGGTTCAGCCCTAGAACAGCTATTCTTGGTTTGGTTATCCCAAAGTCTTTGCGAAGGGAAGAGTCCATAACTTTGAGCTTAGCTTCTAACTTGTCTTTTGTAATAGAAGCGGCGATGTCCTTGACAGCCACATGTTCGGTCAACAGGCCTACACGCAATTTGTCGCTCACCATGAACATCAGGCTCTCACCCGCTTCAAAAAACTGTGTGAGGAATTCAGTGTGACCTTTGAAGGGAAATTCTTCGCTATAAATAGTGTGTTTGTCAATCGGAGCAGTTACCAGTGCGTCGATGACACCTTCTTTTAATTCCGTTGTGGCCTGCTTTAATGCTACAAATGCTGCCTTGCCACTCTCTTTCGAAGCTTTACCTGGATTGATTTCAAAAGATTCTTCACCCGAGCTGTTTACAACATTAATACTCTTCAAGGTAAATTGTCCCTTGTTTCGCACTTGCGTATAGTTGAACTCCTCAATGTTGAGCAGTTTCTTATAGAATGATATTACTCGTGCAGACCCATAGATGACCGGGGTAACAAGGTTAAGCAAGCGATTGTCAGCCAATGCCTTTATTACGACTTCTGGGCCTACGCCGTTATAATCTCCGAGAGTTATCCCGATACGAGGTTTCTGAGTTGGGGTCATGGATTGAATTCAATTCTTTGCGATTTAAGAAAAATATCTATTTGTTCCTTGTAGATTGGCGGATGTATGCGCACAGAAAAACAAATAAAGTGCGGCCCAAGAAATCATTGGGCCAACATTTCTTGCATGACTTGAGTATTGCAAGACGGATTGTCGGCTCCCTGAAAAGCAAATCTACAACGCAACAGGTGCTGGAAATCGGACCAGGCATGGGGGTGCTCACCCAATTCTTAGTAACCAACGATCAGTACCAATTAAAAGTAATCGAAATCGATCGGGATTCAGTCGCTTACTTGAAAAAACATTTTCCAACATTGCAGGGCAAAATCATGGAGGGCGATTTTTTGGAGACAGATTTGGCTGAAATATTCCCAGAAAAATTTTCTGTGATTGGTAATTTCCCATACAACATTTCCTCTCAGATATTTTTTAAAATTCTTAAAAATCGTGACAGGGTTGATCAGGTTGTATGCATGCTACAAAAAGAAGTTGCAGACCGAATAGCCGCGCCGCCTGGAAGCAAAACATACGGTATCCTCAGCGTTTTATTACAAGCGTTTTACAACATTCAATATCTTTTCAAAGTCGCGCCCGGAGTATTTACACCACCGCCGAAGGTTATGTCGGCAGTGATCCAACTAGAGCGCAACAATGTCGTTGATTTACCTTGCGACGAAACACTTTTTGTGCAGGTGGTGAAACAAGCTTTCAATACCAGAAGGAAGACCTTGCGTAACGCCCTAAAAAATTTAAATTTGGCAGCCGAAATTTCAGCGCTTCCCCTACTGGACAAACGTGCTGAACAATTGTCGGTTGATGAGTTTACAAATCTCACCCTTTTAATAGAGAAAAGTCGTGGACCAGATAGCGGTTGATTTTGAGTTAACAAAGGAATTTCGTGATCGCTTTCAGGAAGCATTGGATGCGCGTGATGAACAATTTATTAGACATGCCTTAGCACACGTCAAGCCCGCGGATATCGCGTCGCTGCTATATGAATTCAACTCAGAAGAATCCAAATATGTTATGGATCTTCTTGACATCGAAATTCAGGCAGAGATCATCAGTGATCTCGACAAGGATACACGTAAAAAATTCCTGAAAGTTTATCCACCGTCTGGGATCATCAATTTTCTGAATCAGCTCGCCTCTGATGACACAGCAGATATTCTGAATGAACTACCTATTAAGGAAAGGGAGCAGGTACTGTCTGGGCTAGAGCCTGAGCTCAAGCAACAGGTTACAGAACTTCTTCGATATGAAGACAATGTGGCTGGTGGATTGATGGCGAAAGAGCTGATCAAGGCAAGGTATAACTGGACTGTAGTGCAATGTGTAGATGAAATCCGTAAGCAGGCGGAGAATGTTAATAAGTTTTATGCTGTTTATGTTGTGGACGAAGCTGATAGATTGATGGGCAGAGTTGCATTGCAGGATTTAATTGTGTCGGATGCCAGAACAATTGTTGCAGATATAATTGAAAAAGATGTCATCGCTGTAGAAACGTACCTGGAAGATTGGGAAGTGGCAGAGATGATGAAAAAATATGACCTTGAATCTGTCCCTGTTGTTAATGTACAAGGACAGCTGGTGGGAAGAATCACTATCGATGACGTTGTCGACGTTATTACTGAACAGGCGGATGAGGAGCGGCAAATCATGGCCGGTATCAGCGAAGACGTAGAAGAAGACGATAGTGTCTGGAGGAATACACGCGCCCGTTTGCCTTGGCTGTTAATTGGAATCGCTGGCGGGCTAATGAATGCAAAGTTCATGGGGCTTTTTGAAACCGAGCTTGCCCGGGTAACAGCGATCGCCTTCTTTACTCCACTCATTCAGGCGACGGGCGGAAATGTTGGCATTCAGTCGTCTTCTCTCATTGTTCAAAGTCTGGCAAATCCAGATTTTGTAGACGAAGGTTTATGGAAACGTCTCATTAAGGTTTTTTTTGTTGCAATCCTTAATGGAGTAGTGTTGGCGGTATTGGTTTTTGGCGCCAACGTTTTGCTTTTTGGGGAGTATCAATTATCGCTTCTAGTATCCCTTGCGTTGTTCAGCGTAGTACTCTTTGCCTCGTTCATTGGGACGATAACGCCATTGGTACTTAATCGATTCAATTTTAATCCTGCTCTCGCGGCAGGCCCCTTTATCACAACCATGAATGATCTATTGGGGTTAACCGTTTATTTTTTCACTGTTCATTTATTGCTTTGATGCCTGCACCGAAATGTTTAATTATTGACCCAATGCATCCCAGTCTCTTTGCAATGTTGCAGGAAATTGGATGGGAGTATGATTACAAACCTGAAATTGCACGCGAGGCCGTCAAGACTTCGCATATCGGATATCAGGGAATAATTGTTCGAAGTAAGACTTCTATAGACCGGGAATTACTTGGCAGTAGTCCAACCGTCAAATTCATCGGGCGGGCAGGCGCTGGATTAGACAACCTCGACCTTCCTTATTTATCAGAAAAAAAGATTGCAGTAATTCATGCATCAGAGGGTAACCGTGATGCGGTCGGAGAACATGCGATGGGACTACTTCTAGCCTTGGTTAGAAATATTGTCAAGGCCGACCAGGAAGTAAAAAAAATGGTGTGGGCCCGCGAAGCGAACAGGGGAGGTGAAATCATGGGAAAGACGGTCGGAATTATTGGATATGGAAATACCGGGCGGGCATTCGCACGGCGCCTGTCAGGCTTTGGATGTAATGTTTTAGCGTACGATAGGTATAAACGCAATTTTTCCGATGAGTTTTGCAAGGAGGCCGATATGGAAGCCATTTTTAGTCAATCGGAAATCCTTAGCCTTCACATTCCACTCACAGACGAAACAAGGATGTTGGTAGATCTGAACTACTTTAAGCGGTTTAAAAAACCTATCATACTTATTAATACAGCACGTGGAGAGATAGTGTCTTTGACCGCTGTGGATAAAGCATTGATTGAAGGTTATTTACGTGGCGCAGCATTGGATGTGTTGGAAAATGAGAAACTAGATACATTAACACCGTCCCAAATTGAGTCATTTAATTCTTTGCGTGAAAGGTCTAATGTAATATTCACCCCCCACATTGCCGGCTGGACGTTTGAATCGCATGTAAAAATAAATGTAGCTTTGGTTCAGAAAATTAGCGCCCTGCAATTAGCTTAATGATATAAGGAAATCCACTTCAATTTGATGAGAATTTTACAAAAACGATTTAAGAAGATGAGCGAGTTTTTCAATTCTATAATTGAAAAGCCATTGCTTACTTCTACTATCGTTTTAGTGTTTGTAACCATACTCGTCTTGGGGTTGAGTATGCCATACTACTTGTCAGATTTTAAATCGTTCATTCCTCAGATATTGGCAGAAGCTCATGGAATGATTTTCGATATCGCGGTTATCGGTATTCTTATTTTTTGGCTCAACAAAAATGGTGAGACGCGTCAAAGGATAAGAACATATAAAGATGAAATCGACGACTTTAGAATGTGGGAATCGGAGGAAGCGGCTTTCCGTACGGTGGGTAATATAAAAAGGCTTAACAGGCACAAAATATATGAGATCAATTTGGTGAATTGTTATTTGCCACGGACCAACCTGAATTACGTAAACCTGACTGGTTCTAATTTGAACTCCGCTAATATATCCCAATCCTCGTTGATCGAGTGTAATCTTGAAAGTGCCCGATTAAATCAAACTAATTTCGAAAATTCAAATCTCAACCAGGCCAACCTGAGGAGCGCTTATGCCAGCGGTGCTAACTTTAAGGATGCTTTTCTTATTAAGGCTTACTTCGAAAACGCCTTCCTGATAAAAGCCAATTTTGCGAATGCATTTTTGATGGAAGCCGATCTTAAGAACTGTTACCTAATGGGCGCTGATTTTGAAAATGCCAGCTTGTATAAGGCTGATTTGCGGGGTGCGAAAGGGCTAACCGTGGAGCAGCTTTCTAAAGTAAAGACGCTTTATCTGGCAAGATTTGACGACGAAATTCTGCAGCAGATCAAGACAAATCTCCCGGAGCTTGTAGGCGCCTAATTTTGCATTAATTAATAAAGTATTAACTTTGTTCTAGCAACGGTCTCAGACGAGGCCGTTGTTTTCTTTTTTTGATCACGGTGAAACGATTGCTGTCGATCCGAATAAGTACCAAAAGAATTTTTAGAATATAGCAGCGTAGCCCGTGAACATCCCATGGGAAAACA
Organism: Chryseolinea sp.; assembly: GCA_035641895.1. Classification (GTDB taxonomy): domain Bacteria; phylum Bacteroidota; class Bacteroidia; order Cytophagales; family Cyclobacteriaceae; genus Chryseolinea. The sequence continues at coordinate 5,067 of DASQTN010000457.1, forward strand.
TGGGTTTGATGAGGTTGAAGAAAATTTATTGTGTCCATCACAAAAAAATATTAAGGCATGAATAAAAAGATTTCATACTACACAAAAGAGGGGCTGGAAAAATTGCACAATGAATTGAGCACCCTTAAGTCGAAAGGACGTCAGGATATTGCTCGTCAGATTGCAGAGGCTCGCGATAAAGGGGACCTTAGTGAAAATGCAGAGTATGACGCCGCCAAAGATGCGCAAGGACACCTTGAGGCCAAAATTGCTCAACTGGAAGACCTTGTTTCCAATGCACGATTGTTGGACGAAAACAATATCGATACTTCGAAGGTTTCTATTCTTTCTAAGGTTACAATAAAAAATAAGAAGAATGGTGCATCTGTAACCTACACGTTGGTGTCGGAAGAAGAAGCCGATCTAAAAGCTGGAAAAATTTCTACGATGTCGCCTATTGGAAAAGGGTTGTTGGGGAAGAAAATAGGGGAGGTTGCAAACATCACGACGCCGGCTGGCCAAATGGCTTTTGAAATCGTTAAGATCTCAGTCTAATCCCAGTGATTTTATGCCAAGCATATTTACGAAGATAATCAACCGGGAAATACCTGCATATATCATTGCCGAGGATGAGCGATACATTGCATTTCTTGATATCAATCCACTTGTGTTAGGGCATACGTTGGTTGTTCCTAAAGTAGAGATCGATTTTATTTTTGACTTAGATGACGATACCCTCGCTGGCTTAAATGTATTTGCAAAGGGTGTTGCACATGCCATAAAGAAAGCGGTACCCTGCAAAAGAATCGGCGTCGCTGTAATTGGTCTGGAGGTTCCTCATACGCACGTTCATCTCGTACCCATGAGTTCAATGGGTGACTTGAATTTCACTCGGCCAAAGTTGACACCGTCGAAGGCCGAGTTAGAGGCTGTCGCTAAAAAAATTAAAGAAGCACTCACTTAGTTTCGAGTTTCAAGTTTCAAGTTGTGTCGCATAGCATAAAACGCAACTTCCAACCTCAAACTTGAAACCTGGAACCACCTTATTCCAACGCCTTAACGCCTGGCAGAACTTTTCCCTCAAAGTATTCTAACAACGCGCCACCACCGGTGGATACATAGCTTACCTTTTCACTGAAGCCCAGCTGAGCAACGGCCGCTGCCGAGTCTCCGCCACCTATGAGTGAAAATCCACCGTTTTGCGTGGCATTTACCACGGCTTGCGCTACTGATTTTGTTCCATCGGCAAACTTTTCCATTTCAAATACACCCATTGGACCGTTCCACAAAATGGTTTTGGATCCTTCAATGGCTTTGTTAAATACGCTGATCGCCTGAGGACCGATGTCTAATCCCATCCACCCGTTTGGAATTGCATTGTTGTTGGTAACTTGTGTGTTGGCATCAGCCGCAAATTTATCCGCAATAACGGAGTCGATAGGTAAAATTAGATCCACGCCTTTTGTCTTGGCTTTTTGAATCAATTCTTTGGCCAGATCCAGCTTGTCTTCTTCAACAAGGGAATTTCCAATCGATCCGCCAAGTGCTTTAAAAAAAGTGTATGCCATTCCACCACCGATAATGAGGTTGTCTACCTTGTCAAGTAAATTTTCGATGATGAGAATCTTATCACTGATTTTAGCACCACCCATAATAGCAGTAAAAGGCTTCGCCGATTTTTCTATTACTTTTTTAGCGTTATCGAGTTCAGCAGCCATCACCAGGCCAGCGCATTTTTCATCGAAGAACTGTGCTACAATGGTTGTTGATGCATGCGCGCGATGCGCGGTTCCGAATGCATCATTGACGTAAATATCTCCATGCTTGGCAAGTTTTTTAGAGAACTCGACATCGCCTTTTTCTTCCTGTTTATAAAACCGAAGATTCTCCAGCAAGAGCACGTCGCCAGGTTTAAGATTGGATGAAAGCTTGAACGCTTCTTCTCCGATACAATCACCACCGAACTGCACTTTTTTTCCTAACAGCTCTTCTGTTTTTTTGATTGTGTGACGAAGGGAGAATTTATCTTCCGGTCCTTCTTTTGGACGACCCAAGTGCGACATGAGAATACAACTTCCTCCATCGTTCAGAATTTTTTTCAACGTTGGAATAGTGGCTTTTATGCGATTGTCGTCGGTGACGTTAAAGCCCTTGTCGAGCGGCACGTTGAAGTCTACACGAATAAGTGCACGCTTTCCTTTGAAGTTGATGTCGTTGATCGTTTTCATGTTATAGCCTGGTGAAATGTAATTGGGGCGAATTTAGGAAAAGTATGGAGTTGAGGGCAGGCTTGCAGCAGTTTTTTCAGAAAACGATTGCAGCTAATTGAAAACAGAACGGCGCTGTAATACTGGTTATTGACGTGATTCCTATCAATAAAGCAACGATGTAAATCTTGTCCGTTTTGTAATATTGGTGAGCCCAGGTTTGATTATGTCGACAATTCGAATTTTACCTAAGGTGTAGCAAAATTCAGGTAGCTTGATAGTCGAACTTTTAGCGCAGAAGTCCGGGATGAAATGCGCTGAGGACCCGGAGTGTTAATATCAATCTCTCAATTCCTGCTCCCGCGTGATTTCTTCAGCGTCCTCGGCGCTAAAAGGACCAGCCCCGACTCTTTCCTATGACGTACATTTTCCTAAGAAAACATTTAGCCAGATTTTTGAATAGAACAATAAAGTGGTACTCCCGATTCATCAATCACCAAAACTTATATTCAATCCTTTTGCGGCCCGCACTAAATCAGAATTTTTATTAACAAGGTTTGGTCGCTTTGTGGCTACTTCCAGTGTAACGGACGTGACTTCATTGTTTCTAAATGCAACCATTCGTCCGAATTTTTCTTCCAATGCGAGCTCAAATGCCTTAACACCAAAAAGCGTTGCTAGAATCCTATCATAAGCTGTCGGGCTTCCCCCGCGCTGAACATGACCAAGAACAGTCTCGCGAATTTCCGCGTTGCAACCGGCATCTTTCAACTGTTGTGATAACTGGTACGCACAACCCCCGAGGCGAACATGCTCAGATCCCTTTTCTCCTTTTGTTGAGGTGATCGTACCCTCTTTCGGTTTTGCACCCTCAGCAATCACAATATTTACAAACCCACGGCCTTTCTTATAACGTACGTTGATGCGCTTTACCAATTTTTTTACATCATAAGGTATTTCCGGAATAAGGCAAATTTCTGCACCGCCTGCGATTGCAGAATAAAGTGCAATCCAACCAGCACCACGTCCCATTACCTCCATGATCATTACTCGATGGTGACTTTCGGCTGTTGTTACCAGTTTGTCAAAACTATCTGTTGCAATTTGCACAGCCGTGTGAAAACCGAACGTAATATCGGTAGCCCCCAAGTCGTTGTCTATAGTTTTTGGAACACCGATGATCGGAATGCCTTTGCTGTATAAAACTTTTGAAATTTTTTGAGATCCGTCACCACCTATATTGATTATCGCGTCAAACTTTAGGGCTTTTAACTTTTTAACCAATTCGTCTGAACGATCAATGAACTTGGTCGATCCATCCGCCTGCAGCACAGGAAAATTGATGGGGTTGTTTTTGTTGGTAGTCTTAAGAATGGTTCCACCGCGTACATGAATTCCCGCTGTCTTAGCGCTGGTAAGTCTTACAAGTTCCTGTGGCGTATTAAAAACTCCATTGAATCCTTCAACACATCCGTACACTTCCCAATCTTTTTCTTTCCTGGCACGTTTCGCTACGCCACGGATAACAGCATTGAGTCCAGGGCAATCTCCTCCTCCTGTAAGTATTAGAATTTTTTTCATGTGATGACTGGTTGTTGAGTTGAAGATAATAAAAAGTGTTGAAGTGTTGAGTTTCGATGTGTTGAAGTTGGCGCGTGCAAAAAAACTGGTGCTTCTTATCCATATCATAAATACTGGAATTGAAGGTCTTGATGTTTATTTTGGAATGAACTACAACACCTAGACCTTCAGCACCTCAACACTTGAAGCACGGCGAAGCCTGTCGTTAATGGCTTTACCCAAACCGACATCAGGCACGGGCTCGGCAAGAATAATATCGATGGGCATTTTGTCCAATTGTCGTAGAGCGGAAAAAAGATTTTGTGCCGCCTCGCGTAACTCGCCTTGCGAAGAAAGGATGACTTGATTGCTCAAATGAAAATTTTCGGTAAAAGAAAGAATGCCATAAGAATGAGATGAGTGTTTTTTCATGAGCTCATGTATATCTCCAAGAATCAGTTTTTTCCGGGGAGCGTAGTGACTTTGCAGCTGTCCAGCGGACTTTGGATTTGAAGAAGAGTACGTCCGGGCGGAAACTTTTCCAATTACTGACTCGATTTGCTCTTGCGTTATCCCGCCAAGGCGATAAACTATGGGTTTACTCTTCTCAAAACCAAGTATTGTTGATTCTACTCCGATGCTACAAGGACCACCGTCCAGGATATACGCAATCTTATTTCCCAATTGATCTTCAACATGTTCAGGACGGGTCGGGCTCACATAGCCAAATGGGTTGGCACTGGGGGCAGCGAGAGGAAACGGTAAAGATCGCAAAAGTTTATTCGTCATCGGATGATGTGGACACCGAAGTCCGACGGAATCTAATCCTGAAGTTACAAGGTCGGGGATAATATTTTTTTTTGAAAGCACTAGCGTAAGTGGTCCGGGCCAAAAATGTTGTGCTAAAAGTTTTGCTTCTTCCGGAATATTCGTCGCGTAGTGACCAACAGCATCGAAATCAGGTACATGAACTATGAGCGGATCAAATTGTGGCCTTCCCTTTACTTCAAAAATCTTTGTCACACTCGCAAGATTCAGTGCATTTCCTGCCAACCCGTAAACAGTTTCCGTTGGGATAGCAACCAGTTCACCAGCTAAAAGCAAAGCCTTTGCTTTGTCGATATCGGTTCCAGATTCGGCCATAGCTACAAAGCTAAAATTTATTTGACACCTACCCCTAAAGCGCTTAAGTTGCGTAAGAGATATTTCCAAATGCGTACTTTTTTAGTCTTTATTATTTTCATCAGTTGTCAGTTTACGTCACTTGCACAGCGCCAGGATAAAACCTTGAACAAAAAATTGCTGGAGTTGGTACAGGGCTTTAACGGTGATGTTGGTATCTATGTCCGGCATCTTAAATCCGGAAAAACAGTAACGATAAATGCTGACACTATTTTCCCGACCGCCAGCATGATTAAAATTCCTATCACAGTCGGCGTGTTTGATAAAATTGAAAAAGGATTGTTAAAGTACGATTCTCTACTAACCTATCGTGATTCTTTGCTTTATGAGGGTGAGGATATTCTTGGATCTTTTAAGGATGGTGAAAAAATTCACCTCGCAAAAGTCCTTATGTTAATGATTACCACCAGCGATAATACAGCAAGCTTATGGGCTCAATACCTTGCGGGAACGGGCGCTTCGATAAACTCCTGGCTAGAAACCAACGGATCTGTTTATACCCGGGTTAATTCAAGAACACCAGGAAGAGAATTAAATTGGGCAAAGTATGGATGGGGTCAGACTACGCCGAAGGAAATGGCTGAACTATTGGTAAGTATTCACAATGGAAAAGTGATTAGCGAACGAGCCAGTGAAAGAATTTATCGTAATCTGATTCGTATCTATTGGGATAGCAGAGCGTTATCTCAGATTCCACCGTATGTTCAGGTAGCTTCAAAATCTGGCTCAGTGGAGCAATCAAAATCAGAAGTCGTACTGGTTAATGCTCCTCACGGAGATTATGTTTTTTGTGTGATTACAAAAAACCAGAAGGACCAAACGTGGACCAGTAAGAATGAGGGTAATGTATTGATACAAAATGTTTCAAAGCTTTTATGGAAACATTTCGAACCTAATTCTGACTGGAAACCAGCACAAGGTATTGAAGAATGGTATTGAGAAGCAGTTACCTTATGTGTGATTGGCGGATTATTATCTGGTGACATTTCGTCCGTTCTCGAAATTTGAGCAAACCTCTTTAATAAAAACGTTTAACAACGCAAATCGAAAATGAGCAACAAAGCACGATCAATTCTCAAAGTACTGGCAGTAGTTCTGGTTCTGCTGGCTGTAGTCATGCAAATCGGATGGGTTATTATACCGTCCATTTCTGTTTACAAGTTTTGGTTCGTGGTGATTGCTTTTGGATTGTTGTTGATTAGTTCAAAGTAGCTTCCATAACCTCAATACACTTTGCAGGAAATTCTCTTCCCCCGCTGGCGATCCTTCATGTTGAGTCTGCATATTTCTCGAAGGTTACGAAACTTTGCCGCGAAACATCCCGAATTGTAAGCGTACACGAGTAAAGATCTGCACTTCAGTAGACCAGTCACTAAATTTAAACTGCGAGTCTCTTTTACCACAGAGTCACGGAGCGCACGAAGATTCCACAAAGAATTTGAGAATCAATCACGACTTTAGATTGAATTGGAGGTTTGCAACCAGGCTTCATTTCATAACTTGCTTTGGCGGCCTTTGCGAATTAATCTTTGTGCCCTTTGCGTGAAATGCATTTCAATTTCCACTATATGTCGATAGCCAGTTACAATCGAAAATATGAACATTTAAGTCTGGAGGCCACTGGTTTGCTTGACG
>DASQTN010000458.1:0-4051 GCA_035641895.1 Chryseolinea sp.
TTAATCGAAAAAGAACAGGGCACCAGTGTCGCGCATATATTTGACACTTTTGGTGAGGAACATTTCCGCCTGCTGGAAAGAGATGCTTTACGTTCCTGTTCAGATCTTTCAAATACAATTGTCGCATGTGGTGGCGGCACACCCTGTTTCTTCGACAACATGGAATGGCTTCGTACGCAAGGGATCACGATATACCTGGCCTGTGAGCCTTCCGAAATCCTACGCAGAGTATCACTCGAACAGGAAAAACGACCCTTGTTTAACAAGTTGAACCCTGGCGAACTCCTGGAATTCATTTTGCAAAAAATTGCTGAAAGACAACCTTTTTACAACCAGGCAGACTACAGGTTAGCCTGCACAGAGGTCACTGCGGATACCTTGACCATCCTGGATTCACCTGCTGCCATTGATTAAAAATATGCATAGAGGATTTCTTAAGATCGGAGTGATTTTGACGGCGCTTGCGGTGGTGCTTGGCGCATTTGGCGCACATGGATTGCGTCCCTTGCTCACAGACAAACAACTTGTGAGCTACGAAACGGCAGTACGCTACCAGTTTTATCATTCATTTGCTTTGCTGATTACCGGCGTGCTGTTTGGCGAATTCAAGTCGCGTTTTATGGGCTGGGCGGGGTGGACATTTTGTCTTGGATTGCTTATATTTTCCGGCTCGCTTTACCTGCTAACCATCATGCGACTTTCGCACCAGCCAGGATATGAATGGCTGGGAGCCATAACCCCCTTCGGCGGTATTTGTTTCGTCCTCGGATGGATCTTTCTCTTGATTGGGATAGCTCAAAAAAATCACAACTCTAGTTTATAGTGCATTGTGATCAGTGTCCCATTATTGTTCTCGATCTTGAAATTGATGTGACGCTCCTCCATTCTTCGCTTCATATTGTTGAGGCCATTCCCGAACCTGCGCAGGTTGCCCAGGTCAATACCACTCCCATTATCTTGTATGTATAAGGAGAGCCCTTGCGGCACCCGTTTTAAACTGATAAATACTTCCGTTGCGTTTGCGTGCTTCAGTATGTTGTTCAACGCTTCCTTCACAACGAGGTAAATGTTCCTGCGGATGTCGCCGCTTACAGGTATGTTTGGCAGGTCTTCGTCCACATGAGTGTGACAATTGATACCAGTACCTTCAAAATATTCTAAGGAATAACTGCGTATATACGCGACCATGTTGTCCAACGTATCGTTCTGACTGCTCATCGTCCAAATGATGGCATTCATATTGTTGAGCAACTCGTTTGCAGAGGCGGAGATCTTCTCAATTTCCGGTAAACTACCATTCGCAATCTTCTTCTTTGCCAATTCACTATATAGGCGTATGGCAGTAACACCGGCCCCAAGGTCATCGTGCATATCGGCACTGATCCTGTTTCGCTCTTCCTGTTGGGCTTTTATCACTGCCAGCTTTGATTCGAAATATTGTTTTTCTGCATCCCGTTTTAAGGTTTCCTGTTCTCTTGTCTTCTCAATCAGCTCAATGCGGTTTTTGTAGGTAAGTCCCAAAAGGAAAAAGATGAGCTCACTCACGATGCCCACTTCGTAATACAACATGGAGCTCTGCATAATGCCAGCTTTTCTTGTAGGAAACAGGATCAGCAGGAACGAAACAATGGAAAAGAAAATTAAAATGGCATTACCAACAGCCAGGTAATTCATCAGTTTATCTTTTTCTCTGAGGGCGATAACGATGTAGACAATGCCGATCGCCAGCACAAATATTTTCATCATGTTTTCCACTATTTCCTGCAGGAAAAAATTATCAGTTAGAAACACAATGAATGTGAAAGCAGCGAGGATAAGCAGGATGAATTTTTCTTCGAAAACAAAGATCTTGTTGAGGAGTTTGTAATTGTTTTTGGTATCTAAAAATTTGCGGGTAAAGGCAATGTAGAAAACAGTTCCAAAAGCGAGAAACATAAAGTCGAGGTACTCCCGGAAAAGACTGGCAAACACCCCGCTTTTCCTGTCCACAAAGGTTGTAAAGAAAATAAGACAAAACATGCAGATCGAGTACATACAGTTGTATAGGAACTCTTTCTTTTTAGATACGAGATAGTTGGCGCCCGTAAAGAAGATCATCATCAGTAAGATGCCGCTCAATACAAACCCAACTGGTCGTTGGGCGTCAACTGTATAGTAGAAAAATTTTTTGTACTTCGGAAGATAACCCGATAAAATTAGCTGTGGAACCAGGTAGTTGTAAGGTCGTTTGGTGAAATTTACCTGCGCAATATAAGTCTGTGTTTCCCCGGCTTTTAATGAGAGTGGTTGAAACCCGTCGCCTCGACTTTCGTTTTCTATCGTGCTAAATTTTTCAGCGCCGCCGATTTTGTAGAATTCATTTTTCCTGACATAATTTCCCGCAAGGAAATAAAAACGAACCATTGTATCACTACTGTTCTTGACCGTGAATTTTAAAAACAATGTACTGGTGAGCCAGGAATCCGGCAGAAACTGTTTGACGTTGTAAGCATCGAGGTTTTCCCTTTGTAATGTCTCAACTGAATGGATGTTAGCTGTAGAACTGCTGTCAACGTAAAGCTGGCAGTGCCGCATGATCAGCGCCGAGTCCTGGATAGACGAAATTTCTATAGCGGAATCTGAAAGAGTTTGAGTAAATGAGGATAGCTTAAGAAAACAAAAGAACGATACAAGGATGTATTTCATTAAGCAGTTCATTTTTTCAAACTTACTGAAATTCAGCGGTTATTTTTTCCACAATCCTTTGCTGTATACGGCTCTTTCGGGGTTGGATTTATTTATCTTTGTTCCAATGGCCACCAAAGTGAAATCCGCTAAATCTAAAGCTGCATCTAAGGATGCACTTAAATCTGAAGTTGAAGAAAAGGTAGCAGTAAAGCAATTACTGAAAGATGAGCGCACCCACAAAATCATGGGAAGCATATTTCTGTTACTTGCATTTCTCTTCTTCATTGCCTTCACCTCCTATCTCTTCACCTGGGATGAAGACCAGGATAAGTTTGGGTATGGGATGTTACTGGCCAATGACATCAAGGTTCAGAATCTTCTTGGCACCTTTGGCGCGTTTATCTCCGAGATATTTATTCGTCATGGATTCGGCATTGCTGCCTACCTGCTTTGCACGTTCTTCTTTGTTGTTGGTGTAAATAAATTTTTCGGCAAGAAAGTTTTCTCAATCTACCGCAACATAAAATATTTATTAGTTGGTTTGCCATTGGTCAGTGTTACCGCTTCAGTTATTATGAATGGACATCGCTTCCCGTTTGGAGGCTTTGCCGGTGACAGCAGCCGCGAATGGCTATACAGAACCATCGGCCAGGTGGGTACGTTGTCAATCCTTGCTGTTGCCATGCTTGCCTATGTCATCTGGCGTTTTAATCCAGTGTTTGCGCTTCCAACAAGAAACAGAACAGCCGCAGATGAATCTATTGACGAGGACCAGGATTCCGATGATGCGGCAGTACCCGTCGTGGTTAGTAATACCGAAACAGGGAGTTTAGCGGCAGATAGTAAAGGGAACTTGATGAAGGGAAACTCCGGGATGTTGCCGATTCCTGACCAGTTGAATCCCGACCTGAATCACGACTTCCAGGTGGTTGAAAAAGACCTGGCACCTGCAAGCCTGAAAATTCAAAAGGAAACCACTCCGAAGGCGCCAGACTTGAATACTGAACTGCCGTTAAATGAACCTCTCGACCCGAAGCCAGCAAAAAAAGCAGCAGATTTCTTGCCCCTGGAACTTGAGATCAAATCAGTTCCTGAAAAGGAAGCAGAGGAGGAGATTAAACCTGCATTTACAAAACACCAGACCATCGATACCCCCTACGATCCAATCCTTGACCTGCGAGATTACAAGTACCCCGACCTGGAATTACTCGAGGCCCATGGCAGTGAAAGGATCGTACAGGACCCAAATGAACTGGAGACGAATAAAAACCAGATCATCAGCACCCTGAAGAATTATGATATCAGCATCCAGAAGATCTCGGCAACCGTTGGTCCCACAGTTACGCTCTACGAGATCATACCGGCAGCGGGTGTACGCATTTCG
>DASQTN010000459.1:0-8985 GCA_035641895.1 Chryseolinea sp.
CCGCCATAAGCGTGACGTCCGCGATTGAAGGATTACGACTAATCCATCCCGTTTCACTGAATACAATCATCTCGATTGTCATTATCATCCTGGTAGCATTGTTTGTTTTTCAACAATTTGGAAGCACTGTAGTTGGAAGAACCTTTGGCCCCGTTATGCTGACATGGTTTTTATACATTGCTGTCGTTGGCGGCATGCAGCTTGTTCAAAATCTTGAGGTGCTCAACGCCCTAAATCCCGTATACGCTTTTAATCTTTTGGTCAAATATCCTGGAGGATTTTGGATACTGGGGGCAGTGTTTCTGTGTACGACGGGGGCGGAAGCTATGTATTCTGATCTTGGACATGTGGGAAAGGAAAACATCCGCGTCAGTTGGATTTTTGTAAAGATAGCATTGCTGTTAAGTTATTTTGGACAAGGCGCCTGGTTGTTGTCCCACGAAGGCAGTACACTCAATGGTAAAATACCTTTCTTTGAAATCATGCCCGGTGGGTTTCTGATTTTTGGAATTATTCTGGCAACATTTGCTACCATTATCGCCAGCCAGGCTCTTATTTCTGGAACGTTCACGCTGGTGAACGAAGCCATGAAATTAAAACTATGGCCCGCCACACGTGTGCGGTATCCTAGCCAGGTAAAAGGTCAGATTTATATCCCCGCTATCAATTGGATTTTAATGGTTGGATGTATCCTGGTGGTGCTGCTCTTTAAGGAGTCAGCCCGTATGGAAGGCGCCTATGGATTGGCGATTACTTTCGATATGCTCATGACAACATCATTACTGGTGTTTTACTTTGGCGTTTCACGAAAATCTACCGTCCGGGCTATTGCCATGGGCTTGCTTTTTTTCTCGATAGAAGGCGCATTTCTAGTTTCCAACCTTAGCAAGTTCATCCATGGCGGCTGGTTCAGCTTTGTGATGGCGGCACTCTTTTTCCTGATGATGTTCATCTTGCTTAGAGCCCGAAGGCTCCGCGAGCTACATACAGAATTTGTGGATTTAAAACATTATGTTGGTATGATCCAGGACTTGCAATCGGATAATACTGTTCCGAAGGAAGCAACCAATTTGGTGTATCTGGCCGTGGCTGACAGTAAACGATACATTGATTCCAACATTATATACTCCATATTTAAAAAACGTCCCAAAAGGGCAGATATCTATTGGTTTTTGCATGTCGATACCGTTGACAGTCCTTTTACCAGTAAGTATTCCGTTGACACTATTATTCCCAAAAAATGTTTTTTTATCCGTCTGCGCTTAGGATTCAAAACCGATCACCGCGTTAACCTTCTTTTTAATAAAATAATCCATGAAATGGCCGACGCAGGTGAAATAGATTTGGTGAGTCCCTACCCTTCTTTGCACAAATACAGTATGATGGGTGACTTCAAATTTGTGATCATCCATTCGTGGGCTTCTTCCGATAGCGAAATATCTACTTTTGATCGCCTGATAATTCAAGGATACCGGCTTCTAAAGGAGCACAGCCTCTCAACGGAGGAGCTGTACGGAATAGAAGCTGCCAACCTCGAAATTGAGAAAGTACCCATTCAGGTCGGTCCTGTCGCCAAAGTGAAAATCAAAAGAGAAAAAGATTAGACCAACCTTCCAGATTGATAAACATTCCGCCGGCCGCATCTGTTTTTCTGGGGACGTGTAACACAATTCTTTATAGCATCGAAGCTATGTGTACATGTGTCAAAGTTGCTTTCGCAACATTGCTTGCGCGTTAGCCAAATTCGTTAATCAAGTTGAGTAGAAAAAGAACGTGTGTGCGCGCAAACCGACCGTGTACGTAAAGCTAACCATGCTTGCTGGGATTTTCTTGCACTCAGTGGAACCATTTCGAAAAAACATTAATCACATTTTAATTATGATAGGACGAAGGGATTACTAGGAACCTACATGGGGTCAAGGCTGCCTCATGCAGAGAAAAAAGATTTATTAAAATTTTTTATTTAACCTAAAAACTAAATATGAAACAACAATACCGAGTTTTAACCTGGATATTGTTTTTCGTTTTGAGCAGCACATTAGCTTTTGCTCAACGGACAATATCAGGTACTGTTTCAGACTCCCAGGGGCAAGGAATGCCGGGAGTCAACGTAGTGGTAAAAGGTACATCAGCGGGTACGACTTCTGATGCCGATGGTAAGTACACTCTGTCTGTGCCAGATGCAGGATCTAATGTGCTGGTTTTCTCATTTATAGGATACGCAACACAAGAAGTTGACGCAGGAACCCGGACCACAGTAGATGTTACTTTGGCTGAAGACGTCCGCGAATTAAGTGAAGTTGTGGTAACCGCACTTGGTATCGAAAGAAGCACCAAAGCTCTGTCATCTTCCATTACCAATGTTTCCGGCGAAAACTTTACAAAGGCTCGTGAGAATAACCTCGGTAACTCCCTTCAGGGAAGAGTTGCTGGTGTGAACGTCAGCAAAATTGCCTCAGGGCCCGCTGGATCGTCCCGTGTAATTATCCGTGGAAATAAAACATTGGGTGGCCAAGGCCAGCCGCTTTATGTGGTTGATGGCGTGCCCATGGATAACGGACAAAGTGCTAACAGCTTGTACGGAAGTAGCAATGGACAAGCGGGCTTGTGGGGCGGTCAAGACAATGGTGATGCCCTCTCCAGCATCAATCCCGATGACATCGAATCTATCACTGTTCTAAAAGGTGCCAACGCAGCTGCACTCTATGGATCGAGGGGTGGTAACGGAGTAATCAACATCACCACGAAGAGAGGAAGGGCAAGACAGGGTATTGGCGTAGAATTCAGCAGCAACTACGTGGCAGAAACCGTCATGAAGCTTGCTGACTTGCAAGAAAAATATGGCGCTGGAGTATATCAAAGTGGCGTTGCAAGCAAACCGACAACAGTGCGGGAAGCGTTCAACTGGGGTGAACAATCATGGGGTCCTGCCCTTGATGGCAGTGAGACCATTGGTATTGATGGAGTTGCAAGGCCTTATAGCTACGCTGGCGACAATTGGGATCGCTTTTATCAGACAGGTTCTGCCTGGACCAACAGTCTTGCTTTAACCGGAGGCGGAGAAAAGCAAACCTTCCGGTTTGGAGTTTCCGATTTGAGAAGCAAGTCCATCGTTCCTAACTCAGGTTACGATCGTCTAAACTTAAGCTTCACAACCAATGCTAAGCTGGGTAACAAACTGACGCTTGATGGGAAGGTGATCTATTCTTATGAGTATGCTAAAAACCGTCCTACCATTTCTGACTCACCCGGTAATGCCATCCAAGCAATTTGGCGAAGACCCCCTAATATCAATGTGGATGATTTAAAAGGCGATCCGAATAAACTTGGGGCCATCCCTACTGGCGTTGACCCTGATATCTTGTCAGTGTATGGACAAGATGGAGATCCCAAGTTTGCCGGCCAAGAGCTTTTACCTGCCGCAAATAACTGGGGTCAAAATCCCTGGTGGGCAGCCTGGCAACATATTAATAGCGACAAAAGAGACCGAATAATTACTTCAGCTCAACTCCGCTATGATATTACCAGCTGGTTATACGCTAGCGGCCGTATCGGTATGGATTATTATACTCGAAGAACCAAGAACCTCACACCTGAGGGCGTTGGATACCAACTGGGTGGAGCTTTGAATGAAGGTGAAGACAGGGTGAGAGAAGTCAATATGGACTGGATGTTAGGGGCCGACAAGGCTTTTGACAAATTCAACGTAAACGTCTTTGTCGGAGGAAACAAAATGGTGAGAAGCGCAGAAAGACTTCAACTCAATGGTAATGGGTTTAATGTGCCTTTCCAACCCTTTATCAATAACGCGAACCAACGCAACTACACCTACGGGTACAATTCGAGCCAAATTAACTCACTATTTTATTCAGCTGAAATCAGCTATAACAACGTGCTGTTCCTGACGACCACCGGAAGACAAGACTGGTTCTCAGTACTCAACCCTGAATTTAAGAATGACGTCTTTTATCCTTCTGTCGGAGCGAGCTTTGTATTCTCTGATGCGTTCAGTGCATTGCCTTTATGGTTAAGCTTTGGAAAAGTTCGAGCATCATGGGCACAAGTTGGCCTTGCCAACATCGGTCCGTATGATGTAAACGTAACCTACTCCTTAAATGGAAATTCGCATCCGTCGCTGGGACCTGACGGAACTGTAGTGCCCCATACGATGGCAACTTTCTCATCGGCCGACAATAACAACGGAAACATTCCTAATCCACAGCTCGTACCTGCTGTTTCAGAGGAAATCGAATTAGGTTTCGATACCCGCTTCTTTGACAACAGATTAGGAATTGATTTCACTTATTATTCTCAAAAAACCACAAAGGACATTGTCAGGGCTACAATTTCTAGGTCTTCCGGATTTGGAACCACTGATATTAACGTGGGTGAATTGCAGAACAGAGGTGTAGAAATCTTATTGACCGGTACTCCTGTTCGAGGCGATTTGACCTGGGATATATCGCTAAACCTTGCCAAAAACACGAATAAGGTTGTCAGTATCCTGCCAGGTGTGCCCGAGCTGACGCTGGAAGAGCCAAGAACCAGAAACGTGTTTATCAAACATATTGTAGGTCAACCGTTTGGTACCATTACAGGTCGTGTTCAGCAAAGAGATGCCAATGGCAATCTTATTTTCGAAGAAGATGGAAGGGCTGTTGCATCCGCCGACTATGTGCCCATTGGCAACGGTCTGCCTGACTGGACCGGTGGTTTAAACAACGCTTTTACTTACAAAGGAATTAACTTGAGTTTCCTAATTGACTTCAAGTTTGGTGGTGATATTTTCTCGGGCACCAACAACCGCTTAACACAGTGGGGACTTCATCAGCAATCCCTTATAGGAAGAGAGGGTGAAACTCCTCTGCACGTTACCGGTGTAATTAAGGATTCAGAAACGCCAATTGACCGGGATCTAACGCCCAATGAGGCCCAAATTTACTGGGATAACGTCGGCGGTGAGTCAACTGCTATTTCCGACATGTTCCTATATGATGCTTCATTCGTGAAACTGAGACAACTAACGTTGGGCTATACCTTCCCACGGGCGATGTTGAACAAGACGCCGTTCCAGACCTTGTCAATTTCATTTGTTGGGAGAAATCTGGCTATACTGTACAAGGACATTGATAATGTCGATCCAGAATCTAATTATTCAGCTAACGCTGGTGCGCAGGGTTTGGAATATTTTGGTTTCCCTTCCACACGTAGCTACGGCTTCAATTTGAACGTTACTTTCTAACATCTAAAAATGAAGACTATGAAAGTTATAAATAAAATTATTCTGTTAACGATCGGACTGATGGTTCCAATGGCAGCGTGCGATACAGACGAATTGCATGATCGGAATAACAATCCACAGGCGCTTCAAACCGCTCCTATGGAGTTCCTTTTTACCGCGGCCCAATTGGGTTCAGCAGCAGGAGGATCGGCTGGTGACAATCGCTATATCGACTGGCGTACTAATATTGGCCTTTTCGGTTATGCTATTCAGCACCTCGCTACAGCGTCCGGTGGTATTTCCCCCGGTGATAAATACTTTGATAATGTCGAATCGTACAACGCCCCCTGGGAGTTTATATACGGAGACCAACTAAAAAACCTTTCTGAAATTCTTTATCAGACTGGCCCAGATGGTTTTGACTCCCAAAAAGACGTACTAAGGAATGCTGCCAGAATTCTACGGGTTTTCAATTTCCACAGGTTAACGGACTACTACGGCAATATCCCCTATACCGATGCACTCCAGGGAATAAGGGAACTAAATTTCTTGCCTACGTACGATGACCAGCAGACAATCTACACAGACCTTTTAAAAGAACTGGATGAAGCAACGGCTGGGCTGAGACCCTTGGAAAGCACAAACCGTGACGACCAGGCGTTCAGGAGCGCTGATCTTTTCTTTGTGGGAGACATTGACAAATGGAAAAAATTCGGATTCTCACTTATGCTGAGGTTGGCGATGCGTGTGTCAAATGTTGATGCAGCAATGGCTAACAATTATGTTACCAAGGCAGTTGCTGGCGGTGTATTTACGAGTAATCTTGATAATGTCTGGGTATCAATGTCGGAAGGACCAAGTGAGTGGACCAATCAGAATGGTATATCACGCGCTTTTGCTTCCGGCGATGGTGGGCAGCCTACTACATTAAGTGCGACCTTGATTAATGAGTTGAAAGGTCCCAATGCGGGTAGCGTTGCCGATGATGATCCGCGTCTTTTCATTTTTTCTGAAGGCTTTGCTGGAAATGCTGACCCGCTTGCACAAAAGGGCTTGCCAAATGGTTTGGACCAATCAATGGTGAACGCGCTGTTGGGTATGCCTGATGTCAATGTGCGAGCGAACTTTTCACAGATGAACCAGAAATTACTTCAAGACGATGATCCGTACATGTTAATGAATCATGCCGAAGTTGAATTCCTGTTGGCTGAAGCTGCAGTTCGTGGAATCGGTGGTGTCGATGCTGGAACCGCGCAGGCGCATTATGAAGCGGGTGTAAAATCCGCGATGCAGATGTATACACCTTTCGATGCAACACTGGCAGTAGATGATGCGAAAGTTGCAGCATATCTTGCTGCGCGTCCATTCCCGGCTGCTGAAGAAGATCGGCTAGAAGCCATCGGAACTCAAATGTGGCTAAGCAAATTCCTCAACTGGTGGGAAGCATGGGCAGATTGGAGAAGAACACAGTATCCCAGGTTGACCCCTACAAACTATCCAGGAAACGTAACGGGCGGACAGATTCCTCGCAAACTCCGCTACCCGAATCAGGAAATTGCCGTGAATGCTGCTAACTACGAAGCTGGCGCAACGCTACCTAACGATCCCGTTACCAAGGTTTGGTGGGACGTGAAATAAGTATTTGATCGTATTTTATTTTTTACAAAGGCTCTTAATGAATTAAGAGCCTTTGTATTTTTTCAGGCGCATCAAATAATGATTTTTCTCTCGGGGCATCGGCGTTCCTCAGAATAGGCGTGACGTTATTGATGCTATGATTTTATCAACTATTTTTTTAATGGAAGCATTCCATCACCTTTTGAATTCATATAGCCTCCCCAAACAACATCCTTGGTTAGTTTAATTGAACTGTCGATCCGTTTGATTGACATTCCTAAAAAAGAAAGAATATCACCGCGATGGTAGTATTGACAGTGAATGATATCGAGATAACCATCATCATCCAGGTCTCCTATCCAGGGCGTAGAAAATACATTCTTGAACCCGGGCGCTTCGTCAAAAACCTGATAAGTGTGATTTTTAAAATCCACGGAAATTAATTTGCTCTTGATGTCCCGTGGTGATTTACCAGTAAAGCCGGAAGAACAATCATATTCGTTGATGCTGATAATGGCTTCGTCAATAGCATCGTCATTTAAATCGTACACAACGGGGGAAGAAAATCCAGTGCATCCCAGTGAATCAATGTAAGTGATATTGCCATCTTTACCATCTAACAAAACCTGCAGTGAACCTGTACTATTTGGCCATTGTCCCTTACTTACGAATGTAAAAAAATCAGGTATATCATCGTCCGTAAAATTTCCCACGGCGAAACTATTACTGCATTCTGTATCTTTTATTTTCTGTTTCCATAAGACCGAAAGATTTTCGCCGTCGATAGCGTACGCTGTACTGCCGTGCGTGATCGCGACAATATCATAATAACTGTCATTCGAAATATCAGCCAATACAGCAGGTGCAATGAATCCATGACCCTGTTCTGAAGCTATTATTTTTGCGTTATGCAAGCTCCTATTCATAAGATCCGAAAGTTTTGCGAGATACAAATGACCATCGATTGTCTCCCCTCCGGTACCGAATACAATTAAGGAGTCGTTGTTTGCAGGCTCGATAAAAAATAACGGTGACATATATGATTCTCCTCCATCGGGCATAGTATCAGCCGCAAGGATGCTCCCTGTTTTACTGTCGAAAATCATCAGCACTCCGGGAAAACGATTTAATTCTGAATAAGGATCAGCCTTTGAATTTCCGCCATTAACCGTCAGCAAATCCTCTATTCCATCCTTATTTTGATCCGGCACGAGAACGCTATTGTTGAAATTATAACGAGCATATTTGAGAATTGAATCATTCTGATAAAGGTGATATTGATACTCCCAGAGCACCTCACCTGTTTTACCATTCAATGCTTTGAAATGAGGGGATCTTCCTCCGATAAATATATCCTTTATACCATCGTTTGTAATATCATTAAATGTCGCCGATCCATAAACCTGATCGGCAGATTGTTGTTCCCACAGTAGGGCTCCCGTTTTACCATTAAACGCCAAAATACCTTGGTTGCTTTGCTGATATTCATTTTTACCGGCGCCCATAATAATGTCGAGCGTGCCATCCTGATTTAAGTCGCAAGTACGAGGGGATGATTGAGAGCCTAGTAGAGATAGATCGTTCCGCCAAATGACTCCTGATTTTTTTTTATGACAGCCGGTCAATGCGATCATAATCAGCATGAGCAGCAATAAGGTTCGTGAAAAATAAATCATTGATGAGCCTGATTATTGCGGCAAGGTATCGTAAGATGGCTGACCATATTATTAAAGAATCTCAAATTCTTTTGTAAAAATTTTCCGCTCGTCGCCTTCATTTTTTTCGTTTATGTTTCGCTCAAACGGGCGGTTTAAATTATTTCCGGCGAGATCCTCCAGCCGGCTCTCAATGTTTAGAACAAAGTTTCCTTTTCTCCAGGGTTCGTTTGGCACAAATCGGAGGAACGTTTCTTTATCGGTAATCGCGATGATGCCAGAAACGATTTCACCATCGGAATTCAAAATCGTGATACATTCTTTTGCAAGGAAGTAATCCAGGGGCTGTGGAAACCGTATTTCCAATGGCCCTTTACTATTGGAATTGGGAGTCAAAACTTTCCAAGTCATAGGGTCAGGTGATTCACCATCACGCCGAATTATCACAAAACTCTTCGTATAGTTTTTTGCAAGCGACATCCCGCTTTTACT
>DASQTN010000460.1:0-3359 GCA_035641895.1 Chryseolinea sp.
TTTTTCCGCTGTTGCCATTTCGCATAATGTCGGCTCTCCCACGACTGCACAATCGATTGGTTTTATCACGTCCCAAATCCGCTCAATTCCCCCAGTACCTGATATCTCCTCTTCTGCGGTCGCTGCCATAATGATATTGTAGCGAAGATCAGTCCGGTCGTAGAAATGGAGGAATGTCGCAATCAGCGATACGAGCGGTCCACCCGCGTCGTTACTCCCCAGTCCATAGAGCTTACCGTCGCTGATTTCAGGATTGAATGGATCGCGTGTATATCCTGAGTTAGGGCGAACGGTATCGTGGTGAGAATTTAACAAAACCGACGGTTTACCAGCGGCAAAGTGTTTGTTCCGGACGAGAATATTGTTTCCAATACGTTGAACGGCGATCCCCTCATTCCCAAAGAAGTCCTCTATTGTCGAAGCAGTTCCATCTTCCTCTCTGCTAAAGGAGGGAATGGCAATTAATTTCGTTAATAAGTCTACCGCCTTTTTATACAGTAAGTTCATGTTGGGCAAAAAGTTCAAATCAAAAAAGCGAAAAACTTATTCCTTATTGTGTTATTAAAGTTCCTGCGGTACTTGCACCCGTGTTCTTCTTCAAATCACCTGCCTCTCCGATCAGCACTTCTTTAACACCCGCATCAATCGCTGAAAATGCATTTTCCAATTTAGGGAGAATCCCATCGGCGAAAACATTCTGCGCCAAAAGGTCCTGATATAATTTTTTTGGAAGGTGATGAATAACGGAATCGAGGTTGTTAACGTCGCTCAGTACTCCTTTCTTCTCAAAGCAAAAGATTAGTCGCACATTAAAAGTTTTACTCAGCCCAACGGCTAACACAGACGCGATCGTATCCGCATTGGTATTAAGCATCTTGCCGTCAGCATGTGTCAGCGGAGCAAAAATGGGAACAATACTTTCATTTAATAAGGTTGTTAGAAATGCGCTATTGACTCCGTCAACGATTATATCCCCAACAAA
The DNA here is from genome assembly GCA_035641895.1 of Chryseolinea sp. Taxonomy (GTDB): domain Bacteria; phylum Bacteroidota; class Bacteroidia; order Cytophagales; family Cyclobacteriaceae; genus Chryseolinea. Next base: position 983 of record DASQTN010000460.1, read on the forward strand.
ACCATAGTCGATATCTTTCACGGGACGCCGTTTAGCCTTGATAACATTACCATCTGCTCCAGTCAGTCCTAAGGCGTTACAATTCCATTGCTGTAGATGCGCGACAATTTGCTTATTCACAAGACCGCCATACACCATTGTTACCAAATCCAGCGTTGCAGCATCCGTAATTCGACGGCCGTTGATATAATTGGATTTGATTCCCAATTGGTCCCCTAACCGTGTAGCAATTTTTCCGCCTCCGTGAATTAATATTTTTCTTTCCTTAACTGATGAAAAGTCCTTCAGGAATGAATGCAATGCTGACTCATCATCCAACACATTACCACCGATCTTTATAATGAATAACTTCTCCATGCGATGAAGAGCATTGTTAGTTTACTTAATATTTTTTAATAGCTCACTCAACACAACCTGCGCGGCCCATACACGATTTGTGGCTTGCTGCGTCACAATGCTATTCGGGCCATCTAGAATTTCGTCACTCAATTCTACATTCCGTCGCACAGGAAGGCAATGCATAACTTTTGCGTTATTAGTAAGCTGCAATTTCTTGTTTGACAGCATCCATTTGGGATCATTGCAATATATTCTTCCATAATCCGTATAGGTGCTCCAATTTTTAACGTAAACAAAGTCAGCATCCTTTAGTGCTTCATCCTGGTTGTGTACAATCTTTGCGCCTTTGGTAAAGGATTCGTCAAGCTCGTAATCCTCCGGATGTGTAATCGTAAAGTCAGCCTTTCCCCAAGCGTTGATCCATTCTGAAAAACTATTGGCAACACATTGAGGAAGGGATTTCACATGCGGCGCCCAAGTCAACACAATTTTAGGTTTTCTCTTTTCTTTAAAGATCTCGATAATGGTTATGATATCTGTCAGACTTTGTAAAGGGTGCAACGTTGCGCTTTCCAAACTAACGACTGGTATACCGGAATACTTTATGAACTGCTTAATGTACAATTCACTGTAGTCGTCTGCTTTATTTTTTAATGATGGAAATGTTCGTATTCCTAAAATATCAAAGTACTTTCCTAATATGGGCGCAGCATCTTTGACATGTTCAACCGTATTGCCGCTCATGATCGCCTCATCTTCAAACTCAAGCATCCATCCATCCTGACCCACGTTGAAGACAATAGCTTCCATCCCCAGGTTCTGTGCCGCTATTTGCGTGCTCAGTCTCGTGCGCATGCTGGGATTTAGAAATAGCAAACCAATTCGCTTGTTATTACCGAGCAATCTGTCTTTGAAAGGGTTTGCCTTGCAGGCGATAGCATCATTCACCAGTGTGTCAATATTGCTGACGTCCTTAACGGATATAAAATTTTTCATCTGTTAGTATTTTTAATAGCGCCACATGCAATTAGCCAATTCGTTATCATCACTTTGGATGTTGGTGGTCATGGCTCATCTCACGGCAACTCTTCCTTCAATGCACTTATGAAAATGTCAACTTCCTTCTTGGTTAAAGCCAATGAGGGTAGTAATCTGATCGTATTGGGTTTTGCTTCACCAACAAAAATATGATGTTTGAAAAGCAAATTATTTCTAACGTCCTTGTTTTGCTCGGGCAGATCAAAACCTATCATCAAACCTCGTCCACGAAGCTTTTGTACTTTTTCAACACCTATTAATTCGGCCATTATATACGCGCCCATCTGCGCTGCATTTGCCAAAAGATTTTCTTTCTCCATTATCTCTAACACTGCAAGGCATGCCACTCCCGCCAAATAATTACCACCGAAGGTCGTTCCCAGCATTCCTGACCATGGCTTGATGTCGGAATGAATTAGCACACCCCCAACAGGAAAACCATTACCCATCCCTTTTGCCATCGTAATAAGATGAGGCTTCACCCCGGAATATTGGTGAGCAAAGAATTTACCGGTCCGTCCATACCCTGATTGAATTTCATCCAATATTAAAAGCGAATTATTTTTCAGACATTCCTTTTCCAGAAACCGAAGAAATGAATCCTCAGGAAGTTGTATGCCACCAACACCTTGAATTCCTTCAATAATAACCGCTGCCACATTGTTATCATGCGCATCCAAGAAGGCTTCTTCGTCATTCAACGGAACGAATACAACCTGGTGATCTGCATTAAAAGGCGAGACGATCTTTGGGTTATCGGTTACCGCTACTGCGCCGGACGTGCGTCCATGAAATGCTTTTTTGAATGCTACGATCTTCTTACGGCCGGTTAAAAATGAAGCGACTTTCAAAGCATTTTCATTTGCTTCAGCTCCTGAGTTGCAAAGAAAAAGTTGATAATCCGGATACCCGGAAAGAGCTCCTAATTTTTCCGCGAGCATTTCCTGAATGGGATTACGGATGCTGTTGGAGTAAAAAGCTATTTTACTTAGTTGATCCG
>DASQTN010000461.1:0-2408 GCA_035641895.1 Chryseolinea sp.
TACCTTCAGACAAAATTTTATTTGGGTCTCCAGAATAATGTTTGGCAGCGAAGGTGTATCAAGATATTGTCCATCTCAAGCCACTTACCACGTTCCCCCCATTTTACGTCTGGATCCCCTCGACGTAGGTCAGATTGAACAGTACATTTTCTTTGCATCGTGTAATTTTTTCTTCCGATTCGATACTAAAGCTCTGAGTAGACAAAATATGCGCAAGGAGTTCGTTGACGTACTTAACAATCACCGCGGACTGATTTATAAAGTATGTCACTTGTATTGTGATGACCCTGAAGATCGGAAAGATCTTTTTCAGGAAATTGTATTACAGGTATGGAAATCGCTGGGAAACTTTCGTCATGAATCCTCAATAGGAACCTGGATGTACCGCATCGCGCTGAATACCGCCATTACACATCTTAGAAAGGAAAAGCGATCCGGTGCAAAAGTTTCGCTCGATGGTATTGACATTCCTGAATTAACTGAGGATGGTGAGAAAGAAGAACAGCTAAAACAACTTTTCAAAGCAATAGAAAATCTTGACCGGATTGATAAATCAATAATCCTGTTACACCTCGAGGAAAAAAGTTATGAAGAGATTAGTGAAATCACCGGACTTACACGTACGAACGTCGGCGTACGACTCAACCGTATTAAAGCGAAATTATCAAACACATTAACAAATCGATGAGTATGGAGCTGGAGATGTTAAAGCAATCATGGGAATCTTTGGATAAAAAAATTCAGCAAACGGCTATTTTTAATCACACGTTAGTAGAGCGTATCATTGCATCGCGTGTGATGACCACAGTAGACAAAATTAAAAGGCTCTATAATGGTTTTTACGTTGTGTTGTCGCTTGAAAGTATAGCATTCCTGGCTATCCTTGGTGGAAACCCATTTGACTTCAAGTACACGTTACAGTATTTGCCTTATTTGTTACTGTTGATTGGTGTGATCATCGCGTTTTTTAATCTGCTTCACTTGTCACGATCCATTGCAAAACTTTCTGCCAAAAGCGCGATCGATCAGTATGTAAAGGGTATCGTATCGATCTATGATCGTAATAAGAGATTTGAAAAATGGTTTGGACTCAGCTTCCTTGCCATCGGATTCCTGGTACCGTTTTCATTTCTGCCTAACAAAATGGCCCGCATGGGTCTTGTGGGTGCTCTGATCGATACAGCAATTATGATATCGATAACATGGTTACTTTTTATTGCCGCATTTAAGTTCGGTTTTTTCAAGAACAGGCATAAGGAAAAATTACAAAAGGATTTAGCGGAGTGGAAAGAACTAAAAGCGCTCGCTAACGAGATTGCTGGGAGATAGAATGATGAATTTTAAATTTTGAATTTTAAATTATCCGCGTCGGTAAAATGACGATTTAATTTTATTGTGTTTGAGGCCCGGAAACAAAGGCGTTATACAGTGAGTCGATCTTCGAGGGCGCGACGGCCATTCCATCCATGATCACAACTTTGTGTTTGAACGTTACCGAATCACCCTTCTTAAGCATAAAATTAAATTCCTCCTTTCCTTCAGTATATAACTTGCTACCCAAAGGATTCACACCAAACAATCCATAGTCGCGCGCCATCCAATGCGGAGGATGATTCACATTATCAGGATGGTCAAAAATGCAAATCGAAATACTATCTCCCCGTACTACACCTGTGAGCTGCATCCACTTGGCACGTTTTCCCCATACGTCCGGATAACCTTCAAGTCCATTGCTATTGCGATAACGGCCTGAGACCGTTTCACTGTTTACAACTTTTTGTTCAGGGGGCGTTAGCTTGTCGGTCAAGAGGACTGTAGAATCATCAGAAGGTATTTCGAGTTCTCGTCTCACTCTTAGAGCAAACATGCCTTCCTTGGAATCTTCGAACAATACGTCAACCTCTGGCGCCGTAAGCGTAGCTGTGTGGGTTATCGTGCGGCTGTTCTCATCGCCATCGAAAACGAACTTTGATCGTTCCAATAGCACCAGAGCATTTGTACTACTGCGCCATTCTTTTTCTACCTCCAATGTACCGGTCTTTCCGGATTCAACTTTCGTGAACTTAACATGATCAATTCTTCCATACCGGGGATCGCCTTTTTTTCGATCCACGGAACTGTTCCAAAAGTCGATGCCATTAACATCGCCATGATTAAACCAAAGTCCATAATGGTGGGGGTGATCGATTCTTTCTCCTTCGTTTGGTGCAAAAGGATATCCGCGGGTAATCCGCTCCTCGCTTGCCGTGTGTATCGGAAAGAGCACAGGCTTCCGCAAAAGGGTATCGGCATATAAGTAGGAGGTAAAATATTTCCCATCAATAAAAACATCAAGCTTAGTCGCCGAGTCATTTTCAACCAGTGAAACAAAATTAGTTGCTTTATCGGCTTGTTTAGCCGGCTGACAC